>NZ_JBBNIH010000137.1:0-6056 GCF_040094125.1 Faecalibacterium longum | reverse complement strand
ACGACTATGGAATTCTTTAACTCTGCTATCGAAGTTCTTCAGACTCTGGTTGTCGCTCTGGGTGCCGGTCTCGGCGTGTGGGGTGCCATCAACCTGCTGGAAGGTTACGGTAACGACAACCCCGGCTCCAAGTCTCAGGGCATGAAGCAGCTCATGGCTGGCGGCGGTGTCGCTCTGGTGGGCATCACCCTCATTCCTCTGCTGTCTGGTCTGTTCGGCTAAGAGCCGCAGGCGGGGTTTCCCGCCTGTACATACGCAATCGCTCCATCTCTGCTGTGGATAACAGCCCTTTATAATAAGGAGCGCATTGCATCGAATATCCACCTGATAACTGAAAGGGAGTGTTTTCTATGCAGTTTTTGACCCACATTATTTTTCTTCTGAACCTGCTCAAGACCCTCATCAACCACTTCAGCTAAGGACGGTGAATGCTGAATGGAAACCGTTCTCAAAGCCATTGCCGATTGGATCAAAGGCATCCTGACGGCAGGCATTATGTCAAACCTTTCCGGTCTGTTCGACGATGTGAACACGCAGGTCGGCAACATCGCACAGCAGGTGGGCACCAAACCCTCCAGCTTTGAGCCGCGCGTTTTTGCGATGATCGAAGCTCTTTCTCGGAATGTGGTGCTGCCCATTGCAGGCATCATCCTGACCTTCATCGCCTGTTACGAGTTGATAGAGATGATCACCCAGCACAACAACATGGCGCAGTTTGAGCCTGCCCTCATCATGCGCTGGATTTTTAAGACCGCTGTTTCGGTGTGGCTCATCAGCAACACCTTCGATATTGTGATGGCGGTGTTCGACATCACCCAGAAGGTAGTGTCCGATTCCAGCGGCATCATTGCCGGAAACACCCGTGTCAACGACATTGGCCTGTCGATGTTGGAAGCCAGCCTGATGCAGATGGACGTAGGCCCCCTGTTCGGGCTATTCCTGCAAAGTTTCTTCATCGGCATCACTATGCGGATCTTGAGCATCATCATTTTTGTGATCGTCTACGGGCGTATGATTGAAATCTACTGCATGGTAAGCCTTGCGCCCATCCCCATGGCAACATGGGGCAACCACGAGCAGTCGCACATGGGGCAGAACTACCTGAAATGCCTGTTTGCGCTGGGCTTTCAAGGCTTTCTCATCCTCATCTGCGTGGCAATTTATGCCGTGCTGATCCAGAGCGTGGCAATTTCCGGGGATGCCATCAACTCCATTTGGAGCATTGTGGGCTATACCGTTCTGCTTTGTTTCAGCCTGTTCAAGACCAGCTCCGTGACGAAATCCGTCCTCGGAGCGCACTAAAGGAGGTGCTTACTTGGCTGCGTATATTTCCGTTCCCCGTGACCTGACGAAAGTAAAATCGAAGGTCGCATTCAACCTGACCAAACGGCAGCTTGTCTGCTTTGGCACAGCGGCTCTCATTGGAGTGCCGCTGTTTTTTGTTCTCCGAGATTCCGGCGGCAACACTGCCGCCACCCTCGGCATGATGGCGGTGATGCTGCCGGCGTTCTTCCTTGGAATGTACGAAAAGAACGGTCAGCCCATGGAAAAGCTGCTGTCGTACTATGTGCAGTCCCGGTTTCTCCGCCCGAAGATTCGCCCCTACAAGACCAACAACTACTATGCGATTTTGATGAAGGGAGGCATGACCCATGATCCCGTTTTGGAAAAAAAACGGTAAGCACAACAAGCCGCAGTCTGCGCAGAAGCGCAGGCAGAACGCAAAGCCTGCTGTTCCCCGGACCGCCCAGCAGTCCATCCCCATGCAGCGGATGTTTGAGGATGGCACCTGCCGGGTGAAGCCCAACTACTACACCCGCACCATCCAGTATCAGGACATCAATTACCAGCTCGCCCAGCAGGAGGATAGGACTGCGATTTTTGAGGAATGGTGCAGTTTTCTGAACTTCTTTGATTCCAGCATCAAATTTGAACTGTCCTTTGTGAACATGGCAACCGACAGCACCGAGTTTGAAAAGAGCATCCGCATTCCGTTCCAGAAGGACGGTTTCGATGATGTGCGTGCGGAGTATTCCCAGATGCTGCGCCAGCAGCTTGCCAAGGGCAATAATGGTCTGACCAAGACCAAATTTATCACCTTTGGTGTGGAGGGCGAAAACATGGCACAGGTCAAGCCCCGGCTTGACCACATCCAAAACGATTTGCTCAACAACTTCCACCGGCTGGGGGTGCAGGCAAAGCCCCTGAACGGTGTCCAGCGGCTGAAGCTCATGCACGATATGTTCAACATGGACGGTGCCAGCAAGTTTCACTTTGACTGGAAAGACCTTGTGAAAAGCGGCCTTTCCGTCAAAGATGCCATTGCACCGACTGCCTTTGCGTTTAAGAACTCCCGGACGTTCCAGATGGGCGGCATCTTCTGCGCCGCCAGCTTTTTGAGCATCACGGCATCCGACATCAGCGACCAGCTTCTGAAGGATTTTCTGGATATGGATTCCAGCCAGATCGTTACAATGCACATCCAGTCCGTAGACCAGAACCGTGCCATCAAGACGGTGAAGCGCACCATCACGGAACTGGATCGCAGTACCATTGAAGAGCAGAAAAAAGCCATCCGTGCCGGGTATGATATAGACATTCTGCCGTCAGATTTGAAAACCTACGGCAGAGATGCCAAGGCTCTTTTGAAGGAATTGCAGAGCCAGAACGAACGGATGTTTCTTGTCACTTTTTTGGTGCTGAACACCGGGCGCACGGAGCAGGAACTGGAAAACAACGTCTTTCAGGCCAGCTCCATCGCCCAGAAGCACAACTGTAATCTGTGCAGGCTGGATTTCCAGCAGGAGCAGGGCTTGATGAGCAGCCTGCCGCTGGCTGACAGTCAGATCGAAATTCAGCGAGGGCTGACCACCAGCAGCACGGCCATCTTCATTCCGTTCACCACACAGGAACTTTACCAGTCCGGCAAAGAGAGCCTGTACTACGGGCTGAATGCCCTGTCCAACAACTTGATCATGGTGGACCGGAAGAAGCTGAAGAACCCGAATGGCTTGATTTTGGGCACTCCGGGAAGCGGCAAAAGTTTCTCGGCAAAGCGTGAGATTGCCAATGCGTTTCTGGTGACGGATGATGATATTATCATCAATGATCCTGAGGGAGAGTATTCTCCGCTGGTGAACCGGCTGAAAGGTCAGGTCATCAAAATCAGCCCCAACAGCACCCAGTTCATCAACCCCATGGACATCAATGCCAACTATTCTGAGGAGGATAATCCCCTGTCCCTGAAAGCCGACTTTATCCTTTCGCTGTGCGAACTTGTGGTGGGCGGCAAGGAAGGGCTGCTGCCGGTGGAGAAAACCGTCATTGACCGCTGTGTGCATCTGATCTACCGCAAATATTTTGCGAACCCCTGCCCGGAGAATATGCCCATCCTTGAGGACTTGTACAATGCCCTTCTTCAGCAGGACGAAAAGGAAGCCCACCACGTTGCCACGGCTCTGGAAATCTATGTGAAAGGCTCCCTGAACCTGTTCAATCATCGCACTAACGTGAACGTCAATAACCGCATCGTCTGCTACGACATCAAGGAACTGGGCAAACAGATGAAGAAACTCGGTATGCTCATTGTGCAGGATCAGGTCTGGGGGCGTGTCACGGCAAACCGCAGCAGCGGAAAGTCCACACGGTATTATATGGACGAGATGCACCTGCTTCTGAAAGAGGAGCAGACTGCGGCGTATTCCGTGGAGATCTGGAAGCGTTTCCGCAAGTGGGGCGGTATTCCCACGGGGCTGACCCAGAACGTGAAAGACCTCCTTTCTTCCCGTGAAGTCGAGAATATTTTCGAGAACAGTGACATGATCATCATGCTGAATCAGGCGGCGGGAGACCGGCAAATTCTCGCAAAGCAGCTCAATATTTCGCCCCATCAGCTTTCCTATGTGACCCACTCCGGCGAGGGCGAAGGGCTGCTGTTTTTCGGCAATGTCATTCTGCCGTTTGTGGACCGTTTCCCCACCGATCTGGAACTCTACCGCATTATGACCACCAAGTTGGGTGAAGTCTCGGAGGGCGCGCAGAAATGAGTGAACCGAAGCTGAACATCAAAGAGGAAACGTCCGCAAAAAAGACCCGTTCTCCCCCGAAGAAAACCAAGGTAGAGCAGACGGTGCCCAAAACGAAAAAGCTGAAAACCGATGCAGATAAAGCTGCGGAAAAGGCACAGCATCTGCGGTTTGGCAAGGCGGAACTGACCCCGGACGAACTGAGCCGGTTGAGCAAGGCGCAGAAACGAGAAATGTACGCAGCCCATGCTGCCCGGTCTGCGGTGCATCGGGAGGTTGACCAGTACGAGGACGATAATGTGGGCACGCAGGCTTTAAGCGAGGGCGAAAAGGCAGCAGGAAATGTCCGGGATATTTCCAAGAGCATCTATGCCCGGAAGCTGAAAAAGAAAGCCAAGATGCAGGGCAAGAAGGGTGCCAAAACCGCAAGATCTTCTGCACAGAAGCCGACTTCGGCACAAGATGCAGGCGCATTCGGCACCGGTGAAGGCGGCTCCAACTGGCTTTCCCGCTGGAAACAGCGGCAAGAAATCCACAAAAACTACTATGCCGCCGCACGGTCGGGCACGGCGGCGCAGACCGCAGGCGGCAAAGCGGCATCCAACGGTGCATCTGCTGCCCGGTCCGGCGTGGAACAAACCGTAGAAAAAGGTAAAACCGCCGTCAGCACTGCCGTGAAAGGGCTGGCGAATGCCACCAAGAGCAACGCACACGTTCTGGTGATCGTGGGCGTTTTTCTTTTGCTCATCCTCATGGTCATGTCTGGCTTTTCCTCCTGTGGCATCTTATTTGGTAGCGGCACACAGGTGTCCGGGCAGACCATGTACTCTGCCGAGGACAGAGACATCCGGGGCGCAGAACAGGACTACAAGAAGCTGGAAAAGGAACTGGATAAAAAAATCAAACGCACCCCTACCAACCACCCCGGCTACAATGAGTACCAGTATCACCTTGATTCCATCGAGCATGACCCGTGGCAGCTGACCTCGTTCCTGACCACCTTGTATGACGATTACACCCGGTCGGAGGTGCAGGGCAAGCTGAAGGAGACCTTCAAAAAGCAGTACAAGCTGACCACATGGGTAGAGGTGCAGATACGGTATAAGACCGTCTGGGTCATCAGCCCGGCAGGAATCCCGGTTCCCACGCAGGTGCCCTACGAGTACAAAATCTTCCACACCAAATTGGTGAACAAAGGACTGGAAGTCGTTATCCGGGAAGAATTGAATGCCGACCAATGGAAACGGTACGAGATCTTTCAGGACACACTGGGTGGTCGGCCTTATCTATTTAACGGCGGTCTGCCGCCCGGTGGTTCCGATGGCTCCGGCACACCGGGCATCGACTATCAGGTTCCGGCAGAAGCCCTGACCGACAGCGAGTTTGCCGCCATCTACAAGGAAGCCCAAAAGTATGTGGGCACACCCTATGTGTGGGGCGGCTCCACCCCGGAAACCGGCTTTGACTGCTCCGGCTATGTCTGCTGGGTGTATAACCAGAACGGATATAACGTGGGCAGAACGACCGCCAACGGTCTGTGGAACAAGAGCCAGCACATCAGCGAAGCCGAAGCAAAGCCCGGAGATCTGGTCTTTTTCAAAGGAACCTACGACACCCCCGGCATGAGCCATACCGGGATTTATCTGGGCAATGGCATGATGGTCAGTGCCGGAGACCCCATCAAGTACGCAAACATTCACTCGTCCTACTGGGAGAAGCATCTCGCCGGGTTCGGACGACTTTCAAAATGATTGGAGGAATTACTATGAGTGAAAAATCGGATAAGCTGCGGGCGATGTTGGCAAAAGAGAAGGAACGCCGCATCAAACTGAACAACCGTATCGAGATTTTGGAGAGGCGCATTCAGGAGGAGGATTCCGCCGAGGTCAACGAGATGGTGCGGACTGCAAAGGTCACGCCGGAACAGCTCGCCGCCCTGCTGCGGCAGTCGGCTACCGCCACCCCGAACCCGGCTGCGCTGTCTGCCGTGGGTGCAACTTTCGAGAAGGAGGTCGATGCAGATGAAGATTA
>NZ_JBBNIH010000136.1:0-10420 GCF_040094125.1 Faecalibacterium longum | reverse complement strand
GCCATGAAATCTTTCGATTTCACGGCATTTTCTGGTGCGATGGAAGGGACTCGAACCCCCGGCCTACTGATTCGTAGAAACCAAACGGCATCTTTCATCCATATCCACAATTCACGAAGAATCGTCATTTTCATCGATGCACCGTGATTTTAGAGTTGTGAATCTATTGTATTCCTTTGCATTGTTTGCACTCCTTTGCACCTGTTATCCATCCTTGCAATGTGCAGAAAATGTGCAAAAGTGTGCAGAGCCAAAATCAGCCCTGCAAGACGACCTCAAACTCAACGGCTTTCCTGCTGGATTTTTGGGGCATCGGCAGAGCAAAAATTCCCAATTTCATCCAGACAACAATCTTACATCATACACCGGTTTTATGGCAGGGTTTAGGACATCCGAACAGACACCGTTTGATATAGAAAGTGAGGTTCACCATGAATAAACTGCTTTCCTGCCGCTTCAATATGGACACCAACCGGGTGGAAGCCCGGTTCGAAGATGGCACCATCGTTGCCATCGACTGCATCGCCGTGGAGGACGAGTACGGCAACGCCCCAGCGCAGCGGGCTGAACTGGACTGGCTGCTGTACAACAAGCCCTTGGAGTATGTGCAGATGGTGCTGGAAGGGGAGATGGAGCGCTATCTCTCCCTCAGCTGCAACCACGGTAGGCTGGAAGATTAAGCCCCTATAAAGAACACGATGCCCACCGACCTATGGTTTTCGCCATAAGCTGGTGGGCGTCGTTCGTTATTCGGGATTCTTTGGCAGGCGGTCGTACAGCACCACCGTGTCAGCGATTTCAATCTGTACCCTCTCTTTCTTGAGCAGGGTAACCGTCCAACGGATATGCCGATGGTTGTTTCATTTTTCTGTAACGGCATCTTGTGTGCCAATAAAGGGTGAAACCCTCCCTTTGCAGGGCTTCGCTTAAATAGTTGAGCCTTATCTGAAATCTTTTGTCGAATTCAGTATTTTATCAGTTATAACTTTTGGTTTTGCAATTTCTCCATTGAGTTTCAATCGTAAGTGTGATATACTGTGGTCGGCCACGGAAGGAGAGTGAAGTTTTATGATCAAACGCGAACTGTATATGAGCCGCATCCGTCCGTTTATCGGGACGGAGCTAGTCAAGGTCATGACCGGTATCCGCCGCTGCGGAAAGTCGGTCATGTTGGAGCTGATCCAGCAGGAACTCACGGAGTCCGGCGTCAGCCCAACACAGTTTATCGCCATCAACTTTGAGGATATGAGCTACTCCCATCTGCAAACCGCGCAGGCGCTGCATGATGAGATCACCAAACGCGCCAAGGAGATCGACGGCAAGGTCTATCTGTTTTTTGATGAGATTCAGGAGGTCAAGGACTGGGAAAAGTGCATCAATTCTTTCCGCGTTTCGCTGGATTGCGACATCTATATCACCGGCTCCAATGCAAAGCTGCTGTCTGGTGAGCTTGCAACCTATTTGGGCGGACGGTATGTGGAGTTTGTGATCTATCCGTTCTCATTCGGAGAGTTCATGGAGCTGTACCGCTCGATCAGTCCTGATGCGTCCATTCAGCAGTGTTTCCAAAAGTACCTGCTTGCCGGAGGGATGCCCTATCTCGCAAACCTCCGCTATGCGGATGCGCCGTCCAAGCAATATCTTCACGATCTGTTCAACTCTGTCCAGCTCAAGGACATCGTGAAGCGAAATAAAATCCGTGACGTTGACCTGCTGGAACGGATCATTGCCTATGTGATCGCCAATGTGGGAACGACCTTCTCGGCGACCTCTCTTGCAAAGTTCCTGAAAAACGAGCAGCGCACCGTTGCCCCGGAAACAATTCTGAACTATATCAAATACTGCTGCGAGGCGTACCTGTTCTATCAGGTGAAGCGGGAGGACTTGCAGGGCAAACAGATCCTTGCCTCCAACGAGAAGTATTATATTGCCGATCACGGAATCCGCGAGGCGGTCTTCGGCGGCAATATGCGGGACATCAACCTCATTTTGGAAAACATCGTCTATCTGGAGCTGCTGCGCCGGGGCTATGAGGTGACTGTCGGCAGGACGGGCGATAAGGAAATTGATTTTGTATGTGACAAGCGCGGCGAAAAGCTGTATGTTCAGGTCACTTATCTTCTGGCATCGGAAGAAACAGTCAACCGCGAGTTCGGCGCGTATGATAGCATCCGCGACAACTTCCCGAAGTACGTTGTTTCCCTCGATGAGTTCGACATGAGCCGAAACGGGATCAAACACCGGAATATCCGCGATTTCCTCTTGGCGGAGGAATGGAACTGAACAGGAAGCCCGGCATCACGTCAAATGGCGCGATGCCGGGCTTCTTAAAACTCAAAATGGAAAATCTAAATGATAGGCATCTTTGACTTTTTGTAATTCCTCCATAATCTTATGGGGACAATTAAAAAGGAGCTCCTGTAGAGAAGGGAATAAAGTATACTCTCGCGGATTTCCATAGCTTGTCCAACTGCTTGCATATACAAGCTCATTTTGAACAAAAAATTCAAGGCAGCTTCCATAGTTATTTGAAAGTGTGGAATCAAGTGTGTTTTTGCTCTCCCACTGCCTTATATTTTCGATTTCTCCTTCTGCCATCCAACGGTCACCAAACGTGCGCATTCTCTCTTCCACGATATAAGCAACAAACAGCCGTATATTAATATCAAGCGTGTCATCTGACCAGATTTTTTTGAATATGTTGACGGCTAATTCAATATGCTGATCCACGCATTTTTTAAGTGGTGGAAGCACCCGTGCTACGTTTGCAGAGTATTTGCGGAAAGTGTCGATGCCAAACTCCAGAGTATCGTTATTCAAAGCCCCGTTATCAAAAGATGACAGCAGATCAAACGCGTTATCGACATTTACGCCACGGATTTCGCATTTGTTTAACCAACTTGAAATAGTAGATTTAGAGACTTTTCGAACATTTTCATGAAGTATGTAGTATAGCACGATTCGTTCATCGTCCGTGGTTATTTCTGCAATAGTATCTGCGATAGAAATATCAGAACCACCCGGGGGCAATTCTCTCACTTTCAAATATTCTGCATACCTTGTTCTAAGTTTATTATTCTCGTATGTGATAAGACTGGCTTTTGTGTGCGGAGCCGATACCGCTTCGCTCACAGTATCATAAATGTACGAAATATCTGTATCGGAATCCAACCGCCTTAACTTATATTCGTTATTTAGGAATCCGTACATGTTGCCCGAATTAATTTCCGGCAAGGCAACTGGAATTACAGGAACGTCCTCATACCAAAGCACTCCCGCTTCATTCAGGCAATAGGCACTCTGATAATAATCATGCGAAAGAATCGCAATGTTAACTGCGCTGCTTTTCAGCGCAGATCTGACTTCATCAGAAATGCGTTCATTTATGTCGTTGCCCGGCAGAGAAGAGCAGAAAACTGCTTCCTTAGAAATTCCGGTTCCTGCAAAAAAGTCAACAAGCATATCCGCAATACCTTTATCAGTTGATCGGTGGCTTATGAAAATTGTATTTTTCTCCTTTTTCCCTTGTGTTGCATTGGTGGGGTTATGCGTGTTATACTCAGCCAATCGTTCACTATATGTTCTTGCAGAATTATTTAGAATGACAAAGTATGGCTCATTATCAGCCCATTTAACATCAATATAGCCGAGTTCTTTTAGTTCTCTTATGATACCGTCAAGTTCTTGCTCTTGTTGCGTAGAAAGCCCGTTGTATTGTTTCCGCAATACCTGCGTAGGGTTTTCTGAACAGACCAGCTTTAACAGTAACCCTTCAGAATTAGATGGAAGTTTTCTAAAATCCATAGATTCTCCTTATAATTGCGGCTTGTCTAACACATACATCAGCTGGCTTGCCAGCATTATTTGCTCCATAGCCTCACGTTTTTCATATTGAAGATTAGCATGAGCCGCAGGATTGCGATAGGCTGCCATGATTCCTTCAAACAGAGATTGGATTCCACGTCGGTAGTCCCTGCCACTGGTAGTAGTTGTGTCACAGAATTTGAAAGCGCCGTTCTCGCTCATAAGTGCGCCAATCACATCGCCGATCTTTGAGGGAACTGCTGCGCCAGGTTTTAACTCTGAAAACTTTTCGCGCAGACGTGATTCCACTTCTTTAATTGCCTTTTCTGCCGCAGCTGAACAATGACCATCTACAAATAACTCACGGGAAACATTCACAATCCGCGGGTGTATCTCTGACCAGAACTGGACAACAACGGGTTCTGCTTTGATATGGCGAACAATTACCACCAACTCGCCAAATGCCGCAGGATTCAGGAAAATAGCACCCACTTCGTTTTGCTGAAAAAGTATATTTGCAACACAGGGGAGCGTAGTCGCATAAAAAGGATAGTCTGCTTGGATTCCTCTCGTAATTGCATTGATCCATTGGTAAACGCGCTGAATTTCCTGAGGCGTGTGGAGAAACTGCATATGCAAGTTTGCATTTGTAAAGTCTATCCACTTTCGCAGCTCATACAGTTCGTTCTCATACGGCAGTTTCAAAGCACGCACCTCCCTTACAGCGCCTTTACCGTGTCGATAAACTGGCTCATGCTCATTGCACCCGGCAAGAGGTTTTCCTCATTCTCAAATACCATGTAATAGCGGAAATCCTTGCCTGCTGCTGTACGCCACGCCTGACCGAGTGCGATTTTCTCCCGGCTGTCACCGTTTTTCAGGTGGTCGCCCTTGGTTTCCGCGCAGATGAGCTTGCCGCTTTGGGTCATAATCAGAATATCCGGGTAATGCTTGATAAAGCCGTTGATTGAAAAGCCCTGTCTGGCAATATTCCGATGCCACCAACGGACATTTGGCAGGGCGGTCAGCTCTACGACCAGCTTTTGTTCCAGTTTGTTCATGTCGCCGTCCTCCGCCGTGTACAGCGAACGGGCGTATATGTCAGTATGGGTGGTGGGATGGATTGCGAGGGGCAGGCGGAACGAGGGCTTGCAGACAATGCGCTCCGTTTCCAGCCACTTTTCAAAAATTTCCCGATAGTGGGCTTCCAGCAGCGTTTCAATCTTGTCACGGATCTTCGCCGCATAGCCCAACGGCGCTTTCTCCATGGCGGCGAGCTGCGCCTTGTCCATATCGTCCACAATGCGGTCTATGTAGGCTTTCAGCTCGGCAGCGTCCACCATGTTCAGTTTGTTAAGCTGCTTGAACATCATGTCCTTGCATTGGCGCACCCGGCTTTCCTGCGGCAGATTGTTGAACCACTCCTTGAAATACCGCTGCTCGGCGCTCTCCATCTTGAACACCTTCGGCAAACCGCCGTCCTGCTCCCGCACGTCGATTTCGCGGATTTCATCGTCTGCGGCGGCAAAATCAATGTCGTATGCTTTGCCCTTGAGGGTAAAGCCCTCTGCCAGCATTTCCTTGTCCAGCAGTTCAAAAGAGCCGTCCGTAAACAGAGATTGCTCGATTTTCAGGAAAAACTGCGGGATTTGCAGCGTTTCAATATCCTCCCGGAACTGCGGGTTTACCCCAAATGATTTCACTTTATCCCGCACCTCCCACGGAAGATTGTCCATCACCGGGTCATTGCCGGTCTGCTGAATTGCATCTGTATATGCCTTTTCGACCTCTGCGGCAGCGTCCAGCATGGTGTCGGCCTTCGGGGCAGTTTCAGGCGTTTGCGCCTGTTCTCTGCGCCGCTCCAACTCTGCCCCGATCAATTTCCCATCCAGCCCCGAAAAATCGTCCTCTGCGGTTTCCAGTTCGGAAACTCCTTGCGGGTCAGGCAGCGTAATTTGTTCTGCTGGCTGTTCGGGAATCTGCGGTTTTGCGGACTCCCCGATCCGATAGTCCTTATCGCTGAAACCTGCGCTGTTCAAGCCCTTGACGATATGCGCCACGGTGTTGTTGAAGTCGTTGGAGGAAGTCAGCACATAGGACATATTGAGTGCGCTTTGCGTATGCTGGCTCGTATGGGGCAGACGGAGAATCCGTCCCAAAATCTGCTCCACGTCAACTTGACTTGTCTTATTGGCAAGGGACGCAAGAATATAGGCAAAGGGGCAGTCCCAGCCCTCTTTCAGCGCATTGACCGTGATAATATATCGGATCGGGCAGTTTGGGGACATCAACTCCACATTTTTCAGCTCGTTCACATCGGCGGTACGAATGGCAATTTGATCGGCAGGAATCCCGGCGTCCACCAGCTTGTCCCGCAGTTTTTCAAAGGTGGTCGCGTCCTCCTTGCCCTTCGGCTGTGCCTGAAACAGCGCGATAGGACGGATATATTTACCCGTCTTGGCGTACTCCGCGTTTGCGATTTCTTCCAGCTTGTTCCGCAGGTCGATTGCATCAGTCAGTACCTCGGCTTGGCTGTCCCGGTTATAGACGATCACCGGCAGCTTGACCATGTGTTCGTTTTTCAGCTGCACCGCGTCCACATAGGAGATGATATTGCTCTCCTTTTTCGGTGTGGCGGTCAAATCCAGCACAAAGCAGGGATTGAAGTTTTCCAGCATTTCAAGGCTCAATTCCGACCGGGCATGGTGGCTCTCGTCCACGATGACAAGCGGGTTAAGCTGGTTGATGATCTGGAACAGAGCGGTTTCGTCCGCTTTTTCAATGGGGCTGTCGGGCTTGCCCAGCACCTTTGCAAACGCGGCAAGATTGCTGTTTTCCTGATAGGCTTTCAAGCCCTCCTTACCGCGACCGCGGAAGGAATCATAGGACAGCACCATAACCGACAACTGCTCCGTTACGGCCGTGGGGTTGAAGTTCTGACCGTTCAAAAGCTCCTGCTTGGTGTAGACCTCCACACGCCCGCCGAAATCCACGTCGATTTTTTGGCGGTAGGGATGGGAGGTGTCTTTCAGGGCTTTCGCCGTCTGTGTCAGAATCGCGTCCGATGGAACAAGCCACACGACCGCCTTTGTCTTGGTAGCGGGGAGCGCGTCAAAGATAGGGCGAACGGCGTTGCAGGCAATGAAGGTTTTGCCGCCGCCTGTCGGTACCTTGAAGCAGAGATTTGGAACACCGGGTATCACGTTTTGGTATCGCCCTAAAGCCGGTGCGCTCTTTTCCCGCCAGAACTGCTCAAACGCTGTCATATAGTTCTGCGTTTCGTTCAACAGTTCCAGATAGCGGGTCAGGTCCGCTATCACTTTTTTCTGATAAGATTTCAGTTCCATACAGCGAACACCCCTTACAGTCTGCTAATATCTCTCGGTATTTTCTTGAATGTAACGCCCATTTTTGCCAGCTTGTCCTCACTGATGGAGCAGCGGTCGGCGTAAATCACCGTTCCGTCGGCTTTTTCCGTAATGGTGGAGAGGAACGCATAGTCCAGCACCGTCACGCGCTGCGGCTCGTAGTAGAAGTAATAGCCTGTGCTGTTGTGCTTGCCGAGGTAATAGGGATTTCCGCCGCTGGGCGGGGCGTAGGGCTGCTTTGTTTCCATGAACCAGATGTATTCGCGGATTTTCTCCGGGGCAACCGCTTCGTTCAGGCAATCGCCCATAAGCAGCGGTTCGCCAAGATCATAGAAGCCGAAATTGCCGCCTGTGCCCTCCACGGCGTTTTTACCCTCACCGTAGCCCTTGATAACGCGCTTCACGCGCTCGGCGGTGATGCTGTCGGCGTAGTCCATCATCTCGACAAGAATAAACTTGCGGTGTCCGCCGTCCGCTTTGTTCATGTTCAGCACCGCATGGGCGGTGGTGCCGGAACCGGCGAAGGAATCAAGGATAATATCGGCATCTTTTGTGATTGCTTGAACCACGCTTTCAATCAGTGCAACCGATTTCGGATAGTCGAACGTTTTGGGCGATTCAGGAAAAATGTTTTTAAGCGTTTGCGTTCCGTTAACAGTGAAAAATGCTTTTTCAGCCCATATCGTAGGAACCTGTCCGCCTACGGTCTGATTTTCTCCAAATAACAACGTCGGAACACCATCTTCATGCCCTAAAACTTCCAACTCGCCGTCTTTGATTTTCTTGATAACTCCGCTTGGCAAATACTGGACACTGTATTGGTTCTGATTGCTCCCGCTTTTGTTTTTTGAGATTTTTATATAGCCTTTTTCCCAATCCGCTTGTAATCGTCCTGAAATCTGCCGCCAGACACACTGCTTGCCTTTTGCTGTTACGGGCCAAACGGCAACTTTCCCTTGTGGAGCGATAGAGTAGTCATATGGAAAATCAGCTTTCTCTCCGGTGTATGAGCCGTCATCAATTTGCTCTTGTAATGATTTTCCTACACCAGCAAATACACCATTTTCGTCTATAAAAATTGGATATGTCTGATTTGGACGTTGTGTCTTGTCGAACGTACTCAGTGTAAGCCCCTCGAATGGCGTTCTGTTATTCCCGCCACAAAAATCAAGTGCGTTTGCGTGAAAGTCCGCAGGCACAACAAAAACCAGATACTCTTGCACATAGTTAAAACCGCCTGATGGTTTCCCACCAGAAGTTTGTACTGTGACAGTCACAATCTGCTTTGTCCCAAAAATCTCTCGCAAGAGATTTACAAGATTATGTAGTTCATGGTAGCTGATGCTTATAATTAAGCATCCATCATCCGCCAGCAGCTTTTGCAGCAGCTTCAAGCGCGGATACATCATGCACAGCCACTTGTCGTGGCGGGTCAAGTCCTCGCCCTCTTTGCCGACGACCTCGCCCAGCCATTTCTTGATCTTGGGGTCGTTGACGTTATCGTTATAGACCCAGCCCTCGTTGCCGGTGTTGTAGGGCGGGTCGATGTAAATGCACTTGACGCGCCCCTCATACCGGGGCAGCAGCGCTTTCAGGGCTTCCAGATTATCGCCCCGGATGATCATGTTTTCACTGCCGTTATCTTCGCTGTGCTGTCCGTTTTCATCAAAGCTGTACTTGCGCTCCAACACCCGAAACGGCACTTTCTGATGGTGATTGATCACCTTGCTTTTTCCAATCCATTCAAGTGTTGGCATGGCTGATTTCCTCCTGAAAATAAAGCATATTTCGTAATTCACAATGCAGAATTTTCGACAGATTACAATTATGCATTACGCATTATGAATTATGAATTTTCTTCTTGATATACTTGCCGTTCTTGATTCTTGCGTCCGCCGGTTTCTCTGCGTCCTCTGGAATCCCCCAGACCGAGCCAATGCGGATCGCACCGGGGACACGCCCCTCGCCGCACAAAATCTGAATACGGCGGGTGGAGATACCCCAGCGTTCAGCGGTTTGCGCGATTGATAAATACTTCATGGGCAGCACTCCTGTTGCAGTTCCGTTCTGCGTCTGCTTATAAAATCACAGTATAATTATAATCGTCAAAGCGAATAAAAGCAAGGACTTTCCGGAAAAGCTCAGGAAGTATCTTCAACCTAAAAAACAAGGGTTTGGGGCTTTCCCAAAAATCAAAATGGGCGTATCGGCTGCAAGGCTGAAACGCTCATTTTCCCGGTGTGTACGGACACCGGATGTGCTTGCTATTCTCTCAAATCTCATATCCGCAGATACAACGCGCTCCCGCTTTCGCAAAAGCAGGGGCGCATATTTTTTGAAAATTTCTCATTTTGATCCCTGCGTTTTGACTTAAAAATGTCCGTTGTAAAGTGAAAGGAGTTCTTTGATATGCCAGACCGCACGCGACCCATCCGCAAGGAAATCTGCCTGAACGAGCAGGGGTTGAATCTCATCCAGCACAAGATGCGGCAGTTGGGAACGCACAACTTCGGTGCGTATGCCCATAAGATGCTGATCGACGGCTACGGTACTTTACACTTCACTTTTCATAAGTCCTACTATCACCGCTTTATCACAATAAATTTTACAAAACCATCTTGACGCACCTTGCAAACCGTGATACCCTTTATCGCAAATCCCGCCGAGCTTGTCGGGGCAATGCCCCTCCATCTTGCTGCGCAAGACCGCTCTGCCGCTTAAAAGCCCCACTGGGGCTTTCATTGCTACGCAAACGCGGTCTCGTCGAAAAGTACAGAGTGGCGAGGATTTGTTCCCTATGAAGATTTTTACCGCCCCGCAACACACCCGATCTATTTTGCCGCCGTTTCACCCGACAAAATCATCGCTGCGCTGCGTGGGCGGTATTTTTCTTTTTTACAAATAAAATCTTATGTAGTTGTTCAATCTTCCAAAATTTGTTTTTAGTTGTTGACTGCACAACCACAAAGTGTTATTCTGTGCTTGAAAGAAGCAGGTTGTAGTGTCTGCACTGCGTCCGGCTTTCTTCATATTGTACCTTGAATCTTACATAAGCCGTCTGAACGAGATACTGCGCCATGACCTCACGCTTTCTGTGGGCGAGCCGGACAACGCCGCTGCAAAACAGGGGTAGGAACTGCGTTCGGTGTGAACGGTGACCATGAGCAGGGACTTTGCCTTTTCACACGTTTTGCTCTGCAAAATTTTCAACGTGCATTGCGGTTCGACTTCTGAAATTTTCAGTGTTG
>NZ_JBBNIH010000135.1:0-38008 GCF_040094125.1 Faecalibacterium longum | reverse complement strand
CGGTTCGATCCCGCTATTCTCCACCAAAAAAGCACTGTACTTCGTAGGAAGTATGGTGCTTTTCTTTTTGCTTTCTTAGAGGTTGCATCGAGAATCAGCCAAATGCCTGATTTTGCAGGCGCATGGACGGCAACCCCCAATTCTTGCTATTTCGTTGCTTTTGAAAATGCTTGTTCGATGTCCGACTGTTTTGCAGGTGGACGCATCACTCCCCCTCAATGTAAGGAGTGAGATCGAAGTTGAACGAGATGTTGATCTGATATCCACGATAAACATCTACCCTGCGGATAAGCTGATTGACGATCATTTTCTTTGCTTCAAAACTGGCACTGTCGTACAGGTCAGCATAGGAAATCAGCTCATCATACAAGTGCCTGTCGTTATGCGATTTTTTTCATCGTTCAGCATTTCTTCAAACTGTGCCATATATGCCTTGTGCTGTTTAAGAATCTTCGTGGTCTCCACTTTCACATAGGCATCATCAGGCACCTTGGGGAGATACTTCATCAGGAAATCAACATCCTGTTGGATTCGCCGGACGGTAGCTTCCAGTGCAGAATAGTTGGTTCCGTAGAATAGAAATTCTGCTTGCTTTCATAATCTGCTAAAAGTACGCAAGTATGAAGGAAAAGCAAGAAATACGCAATGTACCCTCTTTTAAAAAGAGGGTACAAAGAAAGGAAATTCAAAAAACTGTAGTTTGAGTTATAAATACTGGATAAAGAATTTCTGCGCGGCCTGCACTCGTTCCTTTTCACCAGCCTCATGGGCGAAGCCCGGAAGGATCGTCAGCTCCGTATGGACGCCGTGCTCCTGAAAATTTTTCTGCAGGCTCTTCATACGGGCTACGCGGTTATCGCCATACGGGGAGTCGCCGATAAACTTGTTGTCGAGCTCGCCGACACTGATGAGGACGGGTACCTTCTTTACGGCTTCGAGGTCGACATCATAACCGAAGTAATCCTTGAAATCACGGATACCCCAGAAGTAGTCCTCGTCTGGATTCAGGAAGGTCGGACGGCCAGGTGCACCGATGGAGCAGGCCTTCAGACGATCAGGGTGAGCGAGCAGGAAGCGGTTTACGAACTGCCCGCCACCAGAGTGTCCGAACATGAAAAACTGATCTGTGTGAACGCCTGGATAGCGCTTCGCCATATCCTCGATCATATCGAGGAGAATCAGATCATAGCGGATGCCGTCGCAGGAGAGGAGCTTATAGCTGTTGAAGTCATCGCGCTGAATGAGTCCACCCGGGAACATAGGCGCAAGCACAGCCATATGATATTTGTCGGCGAGTTCCTTCGCCTGCTTGATGTACTCTTCGATTGCACAGCCGGTTCCATGGATGATGACGAGGAGAGAGTACTCATGCTCCTCTTCGTCGTAGTAGTAGTCTGGGAGATGCACCCAGTAGTGGAAACGCAGGTCGGTCGGACAGTGCCAGAGCATATTTAAGTAAGCATTGCCGAACAGGTTTTTCTGCTGCTCAAGCGTGAGATTCGTAGCCAAAGGATTCTGATTTGCCATATAGTACCTCCAGGATTACAGGAATTTACCGAAAATGAAGCTTGCGATGACGAGCATGATGGCACCACCGATTCTGGAAGAAATCTGAGCATAGGACATCAGCTCCATGCGGTGCGCAGCGCCGAGACACTGTACGTCGCCGGCACCACCGCCGTTTGCCATACAGAGTCCGGCAGTCAGCATTCCTTCTACAGGATAGAAGTGGAACAGCTTACCGACGATGAAGGTTCCGATCATCGCACCGATGACAGTCGCCATGATGATGACGATATACGCTGGGTTTGTGAAGACCTTCGCGTAGTCTGTGAGGTTCGTACCGATACCAACGGTAATCATCAGTGGGAAGGACATATACTTTACGAAGAATTGCTGCATGCCCCTTGCGCCGGCCTTCACGTTTTCCGGCAGGATATTCGTCATATTCAGAATCGCCATCAGGATGACCATGAAAGCGAAGGTATGAATACTGAAGCCGAGGTTTGCATGGTTGATGATGGAGATGTGCTTTGCGTAGAGGTTAGCTACATTGAAGCATACGACACCGAGTGCGAGACCGGTTGCGTAGTCGGCTGCGGTCGGCTTCACGTCACTGGACTTCGTGCTGACATTTTCTTCACCGACCATGAGACGACCATTACCCGTCATGGATGGCTTGATCTGGCCGAGCTTGTTCAGCAGTGCAGACATGAAGACGGCGCAGAGATTGCCAATGCTGATGATTGCAAAGGCAGATGCATACCAGGAGGAGGCATCACCGCCGGTTGCAGCAGCCCACATCTTGCTCATCGGTGTGATACCGGCACCATTGCCACCGCCCATGACTGGAATTGCATAGGTGGCGATCGCCTCGATTGCGCCGACGCCAGTGATGGCACCTACGAGACCAGCGAGGCCGAGTGCACCTGCAATACCTGCAAGAATCGTCGGAATGAATCCGGCGAAGGATTTGATGAGCATCTTACGATCAACCGAGAGCACAGAGCCGGTGATCAGGACGAGAATGTAGAGATCGAGGAAACCGGTGGAGCCGTTGAAGGTATTCAGGGCTTCCATCGAGCCTTCACCGATCAGGTGGAAGGTGTTCATCGCGCCGGCTACGAGGCAGGAGAAGAGCATGCCGCCGCCGAACCAGGTCTTCCAGACCGGGATATGGTCACCGACCCAGCCGAGCAGCGTGCCGATGATCATCGCGAAGGCGAGTGCGCCGACCATGTTGGTCAGCATCCAGTCATTGGCTGCCATCACCATCATCAGTATACTGAATATAAGGTACATCCACAGAGGGAACCCAAGGATTTTCGTTTCTTTTAACTTATTCACAGTAAATCCTCCCAAAAAGTGATACAGAATTTTTAAAGCACTTTTATTTGCCAGCAAATTTGATAAATGTATTGTACAAAAATGGGAATAATTGTGCAAGACTGTGACAATGGCGATTCTTCTATGGGACGATAACCATTTGGAATGGACATAGCGCCATAAAACAGAAAAAGAAGCACTCGCTCTGTACTGCAAATTGAATGACGAATGCTTCTCCTTTTTCTGTTATGAACCTGATTCCAAAATGTTATCGATTTTTAGCAGATGCGCTGATCATGTAGCGCCAGACGATTTCTGCAGAAGGGGATAAGTTGCGGCCCTTCTTTCGGGCGACGATGACATAACGATACAGAGTATCGCCTTTTATCGTGCCATAGACCGGGTTTTGACCAGTAGATGAATTACGAATCGTCGTGTGCGGCAACAGGGCGATGCCACAGCCGCTGCAGGCAACGAGATATCGTGTGTCAACATAATCAATGCGCTGCGGATGAATCGGTGTGATGTGATATTTTCTGAAAAAAGATTTTTCGGCATCATACAGCCCCTGACCTGGCGTCGCCAGAATATATCGGAGCGACGGATTACGGAAACGGCTGATGTCGATTTCAACCGGATGCTCGAGTGAATTATCGGAGATATCTAGGTCCTCCAGAATCGGTGATTCCTGTGGAATGACAAATACGAGCGGATCCTCCTGTACTGGCATATACTCGATGTTTTCGGAGTGTACAGGTTCAGTATAGATGGCTAAGTCGATGGATTCGCTTTCCAGCTCTTCTTCGCACTGCTGAGAGTTGCGATTCAGGTAACTGAGATGTATCTCTGGATGTGTCATCATGAAAGGTGCTGCCTGAACAGCAGCGTAGGCGCCACCACGATGCGTTGTGGCAATCAGTACAGGCTCTGCTGGAATCTGATTAAACTGTCGAAGACTATCCATCATCTCGCTTTCGAGCTGCACATAGCGCCGAGCAAAATCGAGAAAAATTTCGCCCTGTGGTGTAACGCTGATTGGGCTGTGCGTGCGGTCAAAAGGCGAAAAGCCCAACTCTTTTTCAAGCTTATTCAGCTGTTTGGTCAGTGCCGGTTGCGAGATAAACAGTCGCTTCGCCGCCTGGGTGATGTTTCTGTATTTTTCTACCTCGAGCACATAACGGAAAATACTTGTATCCATGTGGACCTCCGAAATCGATGTCTTAACGATAGTATATCAGAATCAGAGCGGAAAATAATTAAAATTTCGGGTGATGCGCTGTTTCTGCAAAGCAATAAGGCCTAGCTTATCCATGTCGTTGAAAGAAAACAGCTATCGAAACTATAGATTCCAATTGCAAAAACATTGAAGAAAATGCCAAAAAAGAGACTCCGGATACTGAAATGAACCCCAAAAGTTAGACAAAAATGGGTCTTTCCCAAATTTTGTGTAAAGTCCAGACAGCTATAAAACAAGAGCGATTTTAATATGAGGCGAAAGACGGCGAAACCGGCTGTCGCCTTAACAATAACATAACGCTGGCAAGGGGGAATGTCAAGGGCGGCAGTGGCATTCATGCCGGGCATGAGGCTGCCGGTGTCGTCGATGCGGATGGTGACGGGATAGGTGGTGGTGCCGCCGCTGGTGGTGCCGGCGGAGGAGATGCTGGTGACGACGCCCTCAAAGGTGCGGTCGCTGATGGCGTCGGCGGTGATCTCGGCCTTCTGGCCCACCTGAATGTCGAGAATGTCCAGCTCATCGACGTCCAGCGTCATCTCGAGGTAGCTCAAATCGTAGATGACGCACATCGCCCTTGTTGACCGTGTCGCCCACCTCGAAGTCGGCGGTCAGGACAGTGCCCTTGACCATCGGCTTGACGGTGTAGGTGTCGGCGGCGGTGATAGTGCCGTCGGCGCTATAGCTGTTGACGATGTTCCGCTTTTCGGGTCTCGTCTCGACATACTGGGCGCTGGCGGCAGCGGGCTTTGCACTGTTCTTCGGGACAAGCACGGCTGCGGCCACCGCAGCCGCGCAGACGACGGCGATGATGGGCTTCCAGTGCTTTTTGATAAAGGGCTTCACGCCCGCCGGGGCCGGTTGGGCAGCGGCCGTGTCAAGGCCGACGAGATATTCAGGATCGACCTTGTCCTGTGGTTTCTTTTTTGATAGCATGGTGATTTGCCCCTCCTAAGAGATTTCGCGGGGAGCACTTCTCCCCATCTGACAGGGAGAAGTATACATTCCAAATCTTAGGAAATGCCCGAGAAATTTATTAAGAAGGACTTAAGAGGTTTGAATTTTTTTATGAAAAAACGGCGCAGCCTGTGGCTTTTCCACAAGCTGCGCTGTTTTTGTGCAATGTAAACCTCTCAGTCTGCCTTCGGCAGCCAGCTCCCCTACCGAGGGGAGCCTCTGGCGAAGAGATTAAGTTTTCCGGTATGCCAAAGCCTCTCCTCGTTAGGAGCAACAACCCGGGCAGTGGCAGCGCGTCAGCGCTGACGGAGAGGTTATTTCTCTATGGGAAACAGCAGCGTGATGCAAAAGCGTTCGCCGCTCTGCTTGATGCGGCATGCTGCGTGCATCTTTTCCATCATGGTCTCGATGCTGGTGAGGACGACCTTCGTGCTGTCGGTGCGGTGCTGGCCGGGGAGGACGGCATTTTCAAAGGCAAGCCCGGCTTTGCCGTTCTCTTTGACGAAGCGGACGGAAATGTCCTGCGCCGCAAAGCGGTAGCCTTTGCCCCAGACAGTGCAGATGCGCTGAGGATTCTGAGGGTTATGCTCTACTTTCATCCGCAGATTGCGGATATGCACCATGACGGTGCCGTTGGAGACGTAGAAATACGGCTCGCCCCACACGGTCTCGTAGATGACCTGCACCGGGAAGATGCGCTGGGGGCTCTGCATCAGCAGCTTGAGGATCTTGTACTCGGTCTCGGTCAGGTCGGCCTCCTGCTCGTCCACCCAGACCCGGTTGCAGTCCAGCGCGATGCGCACGCCGTGGAGCTCCAGTATCTGGGCGTCGGGCCTGGGGTGGTGAGGTTCGACCTGGTCTTTGCCCTGATAGACGCAGTAGCGCCGCAGCAGAGCCTTGACCCGGGCGCTCAGCTCCGCGAAGGAGAAGGGCTTGGACAGATAGTCGTCGCCGCCCGCCGTCAGGCCCAGAAGCTTATCGGATTCCTGCGATTTTGCGGTGAGAAAGAGGATGGGGACGGTGGAGGTCTTTCGTATCTCCTCGCAGACCCGCAGGCCGCTCATGCCGGGCATCATGATGTCGAGGATGACCAGATCGACTTCCGGTGTGAGCAGGCTGAGGGCGCGGGGGCCGTTTTCGGCTTCGAGGATGCGGTAGCCCTCCCCGGACAGAAGGATGCGCACGCCGTCCCGGATGTCCGGGTCATCCTCTACGATCATGATGGTCTGCATAGTCTATGATTCCTTTCCTGTATTGCATAGTGTCAGTATAGCAGATTTTCTGCATTGTGGACAGCTTATCACATACTTCTTGGGATTTGTGGGATAAAATCCTAAGGAATTCTTAAGAAAGCGGCCATTTTGCCTCTTGCGGAGCGGGGCGGGGGAGAGTATTCTTATAGAAGAATACACAGGAAGTGAGGGTATCCTTATGCACAAAAAAGTTTTGGTATGTCTGCCCCTGAACGACGCCCACCGCGCCGCGCTGGAGGCATCCGTGCCGGAATTTGAATTCCGTTTCAACGCGCTGGACGACGTCCACGCCGAAGATGTGCTCTGGGCCGATGTCGTGCTGGGCAACGCACCGGTGTCAATGATCAGCCAGAACAAGCACATCGAGTGGTTCCAGTCCAACTCCGCCGGCCCCGACGCCTACCTGAAGCCCGGCGTCCTGCCCGAAAACTGCATGGTGACCAACGCCACCGGTGCCTACGGTCTGGCCATCAGCGAGTGGATGCTGGCCATGTGGCTGGGCATCCAGAAGGATATGTTCCTCTACCGCGACCGCCAGAACCAGCGCCAGTGGGCTCCCATTGACCGCCCCGTGAGGGGCATCACCGGGGCGAGGGTGCTCTGCGTCGGCATGGGCGACATCGGCTCCAACTTCGCCCGCCGCGCCCATATGCTGGGCGCTGAGGTGGTGGGCGTCCGCCGCACGGTCCACCCCGACACGCCCTGCCCGGACTACTGCCTGCGTGTGGTGGCCCAGAGCCAACTGGACGAGGAGCTGCCCGAGGCCGACCTCATCGCTCTGAGCCTGCCCGGCACCCCTGAGACCAACAAGCTGTTCAACGCCGAGCGCTTCGCCCGCTGCAAGGACGGTGCCATCCTCATCAACGTGGGCCGCGGCACCACCGTGGACAGCGACGCCCTCGTGGAGGCCCTGCGCAGCGGCAAAATTTTCGGCGCGGGCCTCGACGTCACCGACCCGGAGCCTCTGCCTGCCGACCACCCGCTGTGGGGTGAGCCGGGCGCTATCATCACGCCCCACAACTCCGGCAAGTTCAGCCTGCCCAAGACGCTGGACAACATCGTGGACATCTTCATCCACAACCTCAAGCGCTACGCTGAGGGCCTGCCGCTGGACAATCAGGTCAACCGCACCACCCGCTATGCCGCCGACCAGAACGGCGGCCACCGCCTGCTGAGCACCCTGTAAAACGCTGTAACGATGAAAACGCCATCTGCGCCGAGACGCAGATGGCGTTTTTGCTACTTCACAGAGATGACCGGCGGCGGGAAGCTGTCCAGCGCCGTCCAGTCGGGCTTATAGATGCGGAGGAAAAGGTGGAATTTTTCGTCCGAGACGGGGAGCCAGTTGGTAGTGTCCTCGGGCGCGTCCTTGGAGAGGGTAACGTCCACCGAGCCGTCGGCGTTCCGATGGAGGCCGGAACGATCGTTCACGCAGTAGCGGCTGATGGGGTTGTCGATGAGGAAGTTGTCCTCGCCGTAGGCCGTCACCGACCAGAAGCCGTTGCCCACTGTGGGCGGGAGGGCGTCGAAGTGGAGCGTGTAGGTCTTTTGGCCCGTAAGGTCGGCCCCGGCGCTGTCGGTGGAGGTGCGCGGGTAGATGGCGATGTCGGTGGTGTTGGCCCCGAGGCCCATCAGGGCGACCATCGTCCGGTAGTCGTAGGCGGTGCCGAAATTGCCGATGGGGTCGCCATAGTAGATCCACTGGCCCATCTGGCGGGAATAGCGTGCTGCCTGTGCCCGGAGGCTGCTCTTGAGCTGAAGGAGCAGCCGCTTCCAGCGCAGCCCGCCGAGAGGGCCGAGGGCGGAGGCGTCGAACTGCTGGCCCGGGCCGACGGAAAGGGCCGCGAGGCTGCGGAGAAGAGGCGCGTCCGCCTCGGCGGGCGGGTCTGTCTCCATCAGCCGGTTGGCGGTGTCGAAAAACTCCTGCGGCGTCATGGCGAGTACCTTCTGCACCGGGACGAAATCGTTCTCCGGAGAATAGCTCCCTTCCGGCGCAGCGGCCAGCCCGGCGGGGTAGGCCGAGAGGGGCATCAGCTGCATCCGGCCCTGAAGCGCCGCCACGTTCGGCAGGTCGTCCGGCCCGGAGAGCATGATGCGGGCGATGGTCCAGACCGTCCGGGTGGGAATGTCGATGCGCCGGACGCCCTCGGGCAGCGTGCCCTCCCAGCTCGAGTAGGCGATGGCGTAGGCCCCGGGTGCTTCCAGCACGGCGGCGGTGTTCGTCCATGCGTCCAGTACCTGCACGTTGAAAAAGCGGTCGGCCTCCGGCACGACGTAGATTTGAGGCTCGGCGCTGACGTCCAGCCACGCCTGCGTGTAGATGGTGTCCACATTGGGGCTGACGACCGTGCGGCTGGAAGCGTCCAGCAGCTTCCGGGCGTGGATGAACTGGTTGACGGGGGCGCGGCTGGCGGAAGCGGTCTTCGTGTTGGTGGAGACGGTCTTGGTGGCGTCCACGAGCACCAGCGGGAAGGCGTAGAGATAAGCTTCTTCCAGCAGGGTCTGGATGGCAGAAGCAGCATCGGCTTTCTGGGCCGGCAGCAGCGTGACGCCGCAGGCGGCGGCAGCGGCAGAGGAGAGCTTGAGGAAATCGCGGCGGGTCATTTTCATGGCGGGAGTCCTCCTGCTTTGTCAGATTCAGCGGGCCAGAACGATGGAAAGGGTGACTTCCTTGGCGTCGGGCGAGAGGTCGAAGCTGCCGCCGTCCTGTGCGGTGAGGCAGATCGTGTAGACCTTCTTCGCGCTGAGACGGGCCGGGGCATCGTCGAAGTGCCAGTCGGACACCTCGTGGTAGCGGCCATCCGTGCCGAGGGCGAAGAGCTTATAGTCGGCGGCATTTCCGGTCAGGCCGTTGATGCGGAAAGAAACAGTAGTCGCGGGGTGGAGGTTGTCGAGGGTGGCGGTGTGGAGCCAGCTTGCGGGGGTGCCGGCGCCGCCTGCGGCCTGGAACTCTGCCGCCGAGAGCACCCGGCGGGAGGTCTTGTCCAGATCGACCTTCCGGTAGGGCATCTCGGGCAGGAAGACGAAGCGGTCCTGCAGGCGGAGCAGCTCTTTGTAGCCGGTGGGGCAGTAGAGCTTGTTGCCGTCACGGCCCGCGTACATGCCGATGGCCATGTTGTTGTAGCCGTAGAGGGAGGCAACGTCCACAGTGAGGACGGTCTTTCCGGTGTCGAAGTCCAGCACGATGTACTGCCACATGCCGCTGTCCACGTCCTGTACGAAGCCGTAGATATAGCCGGTGGCGGTGGAGAGCTTCATCATGGAAGTGTCGCTGAGGTCGTCGCGGCACCAAATGCTCTTCATGGTCCAGCCGTCGGCGGTGCGGATGGTGTCCACCCGTTCGACGCCGGGCATGATCATGCAGTTGCCCTTGAGCAGCCAGTTACGGTCGTAGATGTTCTCGTAGCTCTGGATGGACGAGTCACTGTCGGGCTTTGCGAGGTTGGGGCTGCCTGCGCCGAACCAGTTGCAGACGATGGTGCTGACCCGGCCATTGCCGTGGTCGTAGACGATGGCCGAATTTTCCACCGACACCGGCATGTTGGCGGGCAGCTCGTCGATGACCGGGTGGCTGGCGGCGACTTCGCCGGTGTGGATGTCCACAGCCATCAGGCTGACGGTCTCGAGGTTGTCGGTGAAGAAGACCAGCTCCCGGCTCAGAGAGGGCGAGCAGCCGCCGCCCCATGCCAGACCGCCGCCGGTGGTGGCAGCGCCTTCGCGGCTGTCTTTTGCGCCCACGCTGTCGTAGGGGGTGCGCCAGACGACTTCAACGCCGCCGTTGGCACGCAGCAGGTAGCAGGCAAGGTTCGTCAGGATGACCGCACCCTCCCGGCAGGAGGCAATGCCGTTTTCAGCACCCTCGCCCGGAGCGGGAGCGTAGACATGGACTTCGTGGTCGAGGTCGGCAGCACCGCCGGCAAGGATGGTTTCGATGGCGTTGTGGGAGATGTAGCCCATCGCGCCCTGCTGGCCGCGGCTGGGGTAGATGCGGAAGCCGCCGGTGACGAACCAGAGGTTGCCGTCGTAGTCAAAGACGATGGAGAGCAGGTTCTGCTCGAGGCTGCGGCCAAGCACCCGCTCGGCAGCCTCTTTGATGTTGATGTCCAGTACCTTTTCGAAAACCGGCAGAGGCGTACCGTTCTCGTCGGTGGCACGAAGCATCAGCACATGGTTGTGGCTGGTGGGGCAGACGATGAGGTTGCGCCCGTCCACAAAGGAATAGGAGCTTTGGATGAGATAGCCGCCGCCGTCGTGCCTGGCGGGAGAGAAAAAGCCGATGGTGCGGACTTCTTCTGCGTCGAGGTCGCGGATGGCCAGACCGCCGAGGAACGGGCTGACGGGGTTATCGAAGTTGTCGAAGAAGATGGCCGGGGAGGCGTTGGGGTTCGTCTTTTCCATTGCCACGTTGACCTCGGGGCAGATGCCCACGGGGAGGATGGCGTCGGTGGAGTCAGTGTTGTAGCAGTCGTGGTGGATGTTTGACTCGCTGCGGCCCATAAAGGGGTTGGCGTCCACGACTTTTGCCGTCAGAGGCTTCGGCGGCAGGGCGGTGTCTGCGCCGTGGAAAAGGTCGGACAGAAGGCAGTCTGCCCTGGCGGCGGGGGCCAGCTGGCAGGACAGCAGTGTGAGAGCGGAAGCGCTGAGGAAGTTGCGTCGGGTCATTTTCATAGTGGAGTCCTCCTTTTTTGATAACATGACCTCTCAGCCTCCCCTCGATAGGGGAGGTGGCACGCCGCAGGCGTGACGGAGAGGTTATAAGTTCAGCAGAATATTCACCCGGAACAAACAGTTCTCGGTCTCGACGGTCATAGAACCGCCATATCTGGAAACAGCCGTCTGGATGGAGACGAGGCCGATGCCCATTCCGTCGTGTTTCGTGGAGTGGAGGGTGCCCTGCTGGCGCTTGAGCACGCCGTCATAGCGGTTCTCCACCAGCAGGCCCAGCATGGCGGGGCTCAGCATCCGGGCCATCACCTTCACCTGCCGCTGTTCGGGCGGCAGCTTCTGGCTGGCGTGGAAAGCATTTTCCAACAGATTGCCCAGCATCATGCAGAAGTCGGCCTCCGGGATGGCCAGCTGGCGGGGCAGTTCCAGCCGCCAGTCCACCGGCACGCCGAGGCTGTGGGCCTCGTGGTCGTAGTGACCGGCCAGAGCATCCACGGCAGGATTCGCGCAGAGGGTGGGGCGCTCCTCGCTCAGCTCGGATTCGTACTGGTGCAGGTAGTTTTTCAGCTCATCCACCTGCCCGGCCTCGGTGAGTCCGGCGATGACGTGGAGATGCTGGCGGAAGTCGTGGCGGAGATGCCGCGTCTGCTCCATATAGGCCCGCAGCTCGGTGTAGCGGCGGGATTCCACGGCCAGAAGCTGGTTTTCCCGGTCGAGCTGGGCGCTGCGGGTGTATTCCCGGGCCACCTGATACATCTCGTACAGCAGCAAAAAGATGCCCAGCAGCGAGATGGAGACGGCCAGAACAGAAATGATCATCAGACGGTTGATGAGCACGACGGCCGGGTCCAGCGGCATACAGAAGACGAGGAAAGCCGCGTAGATGGTGGGCAGCGGCCACGCCGACTGCCAGAAGGCTTCGCCCCGGTACTCCCGCAGCAGCCAGCGGCTCCACTGGACGGCGGTGAACCAGAAGATGATGCAGAGCACTGCCGAGAGTCCCAGCTTGATCAGAGAGGTGGAGACGAGACAGGCCGGGGCGTCGTTGCCCACCTCAGCCCGGGCATTGAGCACCGCAGAAAGCAGGGTGCAGACTGCCATCATGACGCAGGAGACGGCGAAGAGAAAGGCAGTCTGGCTCACGGAAACTTCCGGACCCACCCGCCAGCGCAGCAGCCAGAACGCCGCCAGCAGGGTGGGCAGAAGCAGGATGTTGCTGTCGAGTTCGAAGATGGCGCAGAGGGCCGCCGCCGCAAGGCAGATGACCGTGACGAGAGCGGCTGTCAGCACAGCGGTGCGCCGGGGGGCCTTCACATGCTCCCACAGGGGCGCGAGACAGAGGAATGCCCCCGGGTAGAAGACGGCGAGGTCCAGAAAATAGCGTCCAAATAAAGAAAAGTCCAAGGTCGGGCCCCCTCTCGGCGTCATAGCTCCCGCCGCATATGGCGGAACTGATATTGTGTGAACTGGGCGAACAGGGTATTCTTGTCCTTCTGGCGCACGGGCAGGCGGGTGCCGTCCAGCATCTCGAAGCAGTCGCTGTCCAGCCGGAGCACCTTGTCCATGTTCAGGATGACGCCCCGGTTGCAGACGATGAAGTTCTCCTGCGCCCGCAGCAGCTGCTCCACTTGGGAGAAGGTGGAGACGGCCCGGCACTCGCCGTCGTCGCTGACGATGCGGACGTAGTGGTTCTGGGCCATGGCGTACTGTATCTTCCGCAGGGGGAGATGTACTTGCTGCCGTGCGATGCGGACTTCCAGCTCCGGTTCGGCCCGGAAGAGCACCCGCCGCAGCTCGTCGGCCAGCTGGAAGAGCTTTTCTTCCCGGTAGGGCTTGAGCAGATAATCGAAGGGGTGGACGGGGAATGCGTCCCATACGTATTCCGGGGACGAGGTCACGAACACCAGCAGCAGGTCGGGGTCGGTCCGGCGCAGGATGCGCGCCGTCTCGATGCCGTTGGTGCCTTCCATGCAGATGTCGAGAAAAACGACCTGATAATTTTTTGAGGGGAACGCCGCCAGAAAGGCGTCACCGCTCTCATAATGGTCACAGACCAATGTATGCCCGCCGCCGAAAGCCAGCCGCAAAAGGCTCTCCAACCGCTGAGCGTCGGGCAGGCGGTCTTCTACGACCGCAAATCGAAGCTCCATCCTCAAGTTCCTCCCTTATGACCATATTATAACATAACCATCGGGGCTTAGACACAGCGATTCACGCAGGAAACGACCCCATTCACGCAGGTTTGACAGCCCCGATGCAGCAAAACAAATCGTTCTGGCTCCATCAAACCACAAAACGAAACCTTTGTAAAATATAAAAATTTTATAGACATCTATTCTTTATAAGAAGGGATAGCCCTCTCAGTCTGCTTCGCAGACAGCTCCTCCCAAAAGGGAGATGGAAATTTGTGATAGGAGAATGAAGTTTTGTGTTGTTGAAAACTTTCGGCGGACATAGAAAAGCGCACCCCTTCTGCTTCTGTGTGGAGAAGGGGTGCGCTTCGTTTATACTTCGAGTTCAGGCAAATGCTCTTATGCCGGGCGGAAGGGAAAAAGTTTTCTTAGTGGTTGGCGGCGTGGTAGATGGCGATCATGTCGTCGAGGCTGAGTTTTTTAGCCGAGCCGAGGGCGGAGCCGCAAGCCTCGAGGCAGCGGCGGGCCATCTCGTCGATCTGCGCGTCGGTGGGGTCGATGCCCAGCTCATGGAAGCTGGCGGGCATCCCGATGCTGTGGTAGAAGTCCACCATGGCCTCGATGCCTTTCAGGGCAATTTCCTCGTCGGTGCCGTCGGTGGTCACGCCCATGACGTTCCGGGCAAAGCGGACGAAGCGGGGCAGGCAGTCCTTATAGACATACCGCGCCCAGCTGGGCCAGAGGGCGGCGAGGCCCGCGCCATGGGTCACGTCGAACATACCGCCCATCTCATGCTCGAGTTTGTGGGACATAAAGTCGCCGCTGGCGATGCCGCAGCCGGTCAGGCCATTGTGGGACAGGCTGCCCGCCCACATCACCTCGGCCCGGGCCTCGTAGTTGGCCGGGTCGGTGTGGAGGATGACCGCGTTCTTCATCACGGTGCGCAGCAGGCCCTCGGCCAGCGCGTCGGTCAACTCCATATTGCCGCCATTGGTGAAATAGCGCTCCATGGTGTGCATCATGATGTCGGCGCAGCCGGACTCGGTCTGATAGTCGGGCAGGGTCTTGGTGAGCTCAGGGTCCATGAGGGCGAACTTCGGGCGGCTGATGTCGTCGTTGTAGGCCCGCTTCTGGTGGGTGTCCACCCGAGTGATGACGCTGCTGTTGGACGTTTCGCTGCCCGCCGCCGCGATGGTCAGGATGCTGGCCACCGGCAGGCACTTCCTGGCCGTGCGGGTGTGCTCGTACAGCTCCCAGACGTCCTTTTCCGGCTCGGCCAGGCCGTAGGCGATGGCCTTGGCCGTGTCGATGACGCTGCCGCCGCCCACGGCCAGCAGGAAGTCGATGCTGTTCTCTTTGCCGATGCGGATGCCCTCGTAGACCTTGTCGAGGTGGGGGTTCGGCACGACGCCGCCCAGCGTCCAGCTGGAAATGCCGGCTTCGGCCAGCGACTTTTCAGCTCGGTCCAGCACACCGGAGCGGACGGCGCTCTTGCCGCCGTAGACGATGAGGACGCGGGTGCCGCCGTATTCGCGCACCAGCGCGCCCACGCGCTGTTCGGTGCCTTTGCCGAAGATGACCCGGGTGGGGGAGTAGAACTCGAAATTGCTTGCCATAGTGGTCTGCCTCCTTGTAAGTGCTGCTTTCTGAGCAAAAGTATACACGAAATAGATTCGAAAATCTACAGGCCCTGCGCCTGCCGCTGCAAAATATCCGGGACAAAACAAAACCCGCATCCTCCCGGCAGGAAAACGGGAGGATGCAGGCTTCATTGGAAAACATCAGACAAAAAACCTGCCGACTCGAGGCGGTTGCAAGCCCTCAGTCGGCAGGATGCTTACTTCTTCGGAGTCATAGCCTCTTGACCTCGATTTCTTCATTTTTCGGTCTGTACCGGACGTTTCATAGAAGATTCTCCTTTGAAACGGTGAAGAACGATTGGCAGGGGAATGAATTTCTTAGTACATTGGAATGACCCTTTTCTTAACTGTTGGAGTGCGGGATACGAATCACAGAGATGAATTTCATATTACCACATTCTTTCGAGTTAGATTTGCGAAGGGAGTGTCATTACTTAGTACATCGGAGTTTCTCCTTTAGAGTTATTCAAATAAGACGTTCCGTACAAAAGCTTTCTTCATTGGGATCACCTTCGGCGGATCTATTTGAACGCGAGGGATTTTATTTCACAGACTGTTCTGTTATTCGCTTTATTGATGCTCAAGAACGGCTCTTGTTGTTGTGTTTTTATACGGGGGAAACATCCCGTTTGTGGTGAGCCTCTATTTTGCTTCTCAGCGAACCCCGACAGTCTGTGCATACTGTGCGGGTTCCATATCGACCATCGGTCTTCGCTCCTTTCTGCTTAAAGTCAGCGGGGTTAGCTCTCATTTGAGCTTCTGCTGTACTTCTCTGGTTTCTGGCTTTATTATACACGCGCGGGCGTGGTTTGTCCATTCGCAGAATGCACAATGAATTAGATATATTTTTTCAATAAATGACAAAAAAACTGTATTATTCATACAAACGCACGACTGAAACAGCCTCCCTGCGCAGTCTGAACGGCCCGCAGGGCCTTTTGTGGAAAACCTCTGCACAAGAACTGCCAAACTTCGCTCCGGGTGATTGACGGGACGGCGGGAATACGATAAACTGCCCGAAAATTTCGGGTCGTTCGTGGAAGGATTTGCGCAAAACGGGAGAAAAAGGCTGAAAACTCTTACGCGAGGCGGGAGTTTGTGCTATCATAGCGGGCAATGAATGGTAGTCGTGCAAAGACAGACGAAGGTTCCGCCCTCGTCTGTCTTTTTTTGTGCGGCGAAAGTTCCGAAAGACTTTACCCCACAACACAAATGAGGAGAAAATCAAAAATGCCTAAGACTCTGCTTGAAAAAATCGTCTTTACTGTCGTTATGGCCGCTATCATGGTCTATGGAATAATCGTCTACAATGTCGCCCTTGCCACCGGCGGCGTGACCAACGCCACCTTCGGCATGGCCCTGCATGAGATGCCCATTATGGTGCCGGTGGCCTTCGTGCTGGAGTTCTTCGTGGTGGAAAAGCTGGCGACTGCACTGGCCTTCACCTTCATGCGCCCCACCGACCGGCCGCAGTTCATCACCTATGCCATCTCTCTGATGATCGTCTGCATCATGTGCCCTGTCATGAGCCTTGTGGCAACGGTGCTGTTCAAGGAACCCAGCTTCGGTACGTGGGTGCATACGTTCGGCTGCAATTTCCCGATGGCTCTGTGCTGGCAGATGTTCTACTGCGGCCCGCTGTCCCGCTTCATCTTCCGTGCTATCTTCCGCCGCGGTGGACAGAACGCCCAGTGAGCCTATATCCTATATTATAAACAGGTAATATTACTTAATAAAGATAAGCTTCTGATTATAGCAGTTTGCGTTTTTAATGCACGAGCAACAGCCGCAAACTGCATATCGCAAAGATGCCGTTTTGACCGGCACTATTTTTGAAGATTGCGATAAGAAAATTTCATGTATCACACACTTGACAGCCATATGAATTTTATATATCAGATATACATGGAGTGCATAATTCTGCCGAAAGGGTTTCGTTTTACCTCAAAAATGAAACGAACCACTAAGGAATGACTAAGGATTTGGTCAAAATGGACAGTTTAACTGTGCATTATTAAGCAAGATGCACAACATTCCCGGCCGAGGCGTGAAATAAGATATAACAAAAAGTAGAATATCGGCCAAAGGTCTTATCAAACTGCACCAATCGTGCTATGATACCAGACGCAAAAGGGCTGCGCTGAGCGCGGAAAGAGGGTGTGTTTCCATAAAAACAAACGCACCTTCTTTGATTTTTAGCACAGCTGCTTTAATAAAAGAAACGAAAGGAGATAGAGTGAAAACGAACGATACCTTTACGCTTCAGGATAAGACTCTGCTCAGAAAGGAGGCAAAGAGATGAACGCATTGACTGCGGCCCTGAAAGAAGAGCTGAATGTGGAGATGATCTCCCTCGGCGGCCTGCAGGTGCCGGAATCCGTGGTGGTCAGCTGGGGCATCATGCTGTTTCTGGTCATCGTCTCCATCCTGCTCACCCGGAACCTCAAGGTGGACCACATCTCCAGGCGGCAGGCCATCCTTGAGCTGGTCGTCACCACGATCGACAACTTCTTCACGGGCCTGCTGGGCGAGCAGGGCAGACGGTATGTGCCTTACCTCATGACGGTGGCTCTCTACATCGCCTGTGCGAACCTCATCGGTGTATTCGGCATCAAGCCCCCCACGAAGGATCTGAATGTCACCGCTGCGCTGGCGCTCATGAGTATCTGCCTCATCGAGTATTCCGGCATCCATGCCCGGGGCGGCAAGGGCTTCCTCAAGAGCCTCACCGCCCCCACCCCCATCATGACCCCCATGAACATCCTCGAGATCGCCATCCGCCCCACCAGCCTGTGTATGCGACTGTTCGGCAACGTGCTGGGCGCTTTCGTCATCATGGAGCTCATCAAGCTGGTGGTCCCGGTGTTCGTGCCGGCCATCTTCAGCCTGTACTTTGATTTGTTCGATGGTCTCATCCAGACCTATGTCTTTGTCTTCCTCACCTCGCTGTTCATGAAAGAGAGTATTGGTGGAGAAGAGTAAATTGATCGATTAAAAGGAGAAATAATTATGAACGGACTCGTAGCTCTGGGCGCTGGTATCGCAGCGCTGACTGGTATCGGCGGCGGCATCGGCATCGGCATTGCCACCGGCAAGGCAACGGAGGCCATCAGCCGCCAGCCGGAAGCTTCCGGTAAGATCCAGACCAACCTGCTGCTGGGTGCAGCTCTGGCCGAAGGTACTGCAATTTTCGGCTTCGTCGTTGCTCTGCTCATCATCCTGTTCCTGGGTTGATAACGGAGGCATGACGAATGCTGACTCTGAATCTGAACCTTCTGTATACAGTCGTCAACATTCTGGTTCTGTTTTTGCTGCTGCGCAAGTTCCTGTACAAGCCCGTCATGAACATCATCGCACAGCGCCAGAAGCAGGTGGATGACGCACTGAACGCCGCCGAGACCTCCAAGCAGGAGGCCGCTGCGGCCCTGAACGATGCGCAGGCAAAGCTGCGCAATGTGGACGCCGAGGCTGCTGCCCGCCGCACTGCCTACGAGCAGCAGGCCGAAAAGGACAAGCAGCAGCTGCTGGTTGACGCCCAGAAGCAGGCCGACGCCATCCTGGCCGAGGGCAAAGCTGCCGCCGAAGCCGAGCGCCAGCACAAGCTGCGCCAGGCTGACGCCCAGACCACTGCACTGGCCCGCGCCATGTGCGAGAAGCTGCTGGCCCGCAACCTGAACGAGCAGGACGACGCCCGCCTGCTGGACGACCTGTTGGAGAAAGCGGGGGCTGAAAATGGCAAGTGAATTCAGCACCGAGTTCTTCTCGGCCAACCGCATCGTCAAAGCTGACCTCCGTGCCGCCCGCACCCCCCGCGAGGAGGACCTGGAGCGCATCAAGAAAGAGGTCGGGAAGCTGTACGACGCCACCGAGGTCATCCTGAACGTCACAGTGGACGACAGCCTCCTCTCCGGCTATGTGCTGCAGATTGGCGACCGCGTCTTCGATAACTCCGGCCGCCACGCCATCGACCAGATGATGGCCGACAAACCCTCTCTGGCCACCCTCAAGACCCGCATCGAGGACTACAAGCCCGCCGCCACCAGCGAAGAGGGCGGCGTGGTCATCTCCTCCGCCGACGGCATCGTGGAAGTGGAAGGCATGGACCGCGCCGTCTACGGCGAGATCGTCACCTTCGAGAATGGCGCCAAGGGCATGGTGGAGAGCGTCGAGCCGGGCCGTCTGGGCATCATGCTCTTCGACGGCGCTGAGACCGTCGGCGTCGGCACCATGGTCACCCGCAGCGGCAAGCGTGCCGGCATCCCGGTGGGCGACGGCTTCCTTGGCCGCGTCATCGACCCGCTGGGCGAGCCTATCGACGGCAAAGGCCCCATCGAGGCTGTGGGCTACAACCCCATCGAGAAGCAGGCCCCCGGCATCCTCGAGCGCCAGAGCGTGGATACGCCGCTCCACACCGGCATCCTCGCCATCGACTCCATGTTCCCCATTGGCCGCGGCCAGCGTGAGCTGATCATCGGCGACCGCCAGACCGGCAAGACCTCTATCGCCACCGATGCCATCCTGAACCAGAAGGACACCGGCGTGCTCTGCATCTACGTCGCCATCGGCCAGAAGGCTTCTTCCATCGCCCGCGTGGCCGAAGATCTGAAGAAGCACGGCGCGATGAGCTACACCACCATCGTGGCGGCTACCGCTTCCGACAGCGCCCCGCTGCAGTACATCGCACCCTACGCCGGTACGGCACTGGCCGAGTATTTTATGGCGCAGGGCAAGAGCGTCCTCATCGTCTACGATGACCTCTCCAAGCACGCGGTGGCATACCGTGCCATCTCCCTGCTGCTCCGCCGTTCTCCGGGCCGTGAGGCTTACCCCGGCGATGTCTTCTATCTGCACTCCCGTCTGCTGGAGCGCTCCTGCCGCATGAGCGACGCACTGGGCGGCGGCTCCATCACCGCGCTGCCCATCGTTGAGACTCAGGCAGGCGACGTGTCCGCTTACATCCCCACCAACGTCATCTCCATCACCGACGGTCAGATCTTCCTCGAGAGCGCTCTGTTCAACGCCGGCAACCGCCCGGCTGTCAACGTGGGCCTGTCCGTCTCCCGTGTCGGCGGCGCAGCCCAGACCAAGGCCATGAAGAAGGCCAACGCCAACCTGCGTATCGAGCTGGCCCAGTACAAGGATATGGAGTCCTTCGCGCAGTTCAGCTCCGATCTGGACGCCGAGACCCGCCATCAGCTCGAGCACGGCAAGGCTCTGACCGAGATGCTCAAGCAGCCGCTCTATCAGCCCAAGACCGACGCCGAGCAGGTGGTCATCCTTGTGCTGGCTTCCCACGGGATGCTGGACGAAGTGCCTCTCGCTGAGCAGCGGGCGCGCACCGCTGCCTTTGTTCGCCAGTTCCATGCAGATGTGTCCGGCACGATGGATGCCATCACGGCCACCGGCAAGCTCACTCCCGAGCAGACCGACACCATCCTGAACGCATGGAAGGCCTACGAGGGAGGCGAGAGTCATGGCGTCCAGTAAGCTGCTGAAAGAGCGCATCGAGAGCATTCAGGATACCCGCAAGATCACGAACGCGATGTATCTGATCTCTTCCTCCAAGCTGCGCAAGGCGCGCAAGAACTACCAGAACGTCCTGCCCTACTTCACCCGCATGAGAGACACCATCTCCCGTGTCGTCCCCCATCTGCCCGATGAGCCGGTGCATCCGTTCTTCCACGAGCGGCAGAGAGAGGACGGCGATCCCCGCCGCGCCTATCTGGTGCTGACGGCAGACAAGGGCATGGCAGGCTCTTTCAACCAGAACGTGCTGAAACTCCTGCTGGAAAAGGCTGACAGGAACGACCGTTTCTATGTCATCGGTCAGGTGGGCTACCGCGCCCTCCGCAAAGACCCCCGCCTGGTGCAGGAGTTCCAGTACGGCGCGACTGCCCCGTCGCTGCAGCGCGCCCGTGACATCACGGTGGACGCCATCGACGACTTCAAGTCGGGCAAACTGGATGAGATCTATCTTATCTACACCAAGATCCAGAACGCGCTCACCAGTGAGCCGGTCATGGTGCGTCTGCTTCCGCTGGACCGCGAGCATCTGCAGCCCGCCCCCAAGGGTCTGGGCGACCCCCGCGGCGAAGTCGAGCTGGTGCCGGACGCATGGACCGTGTTCGAGCAGACCGCTCCTATCTATATGCACGGCATGATCTTCGGTGCCATGACCGAGAGCTTCTGCGCTGAGCAGAGCGCCCGCATGACCGCCATGGATTCGGCCACCAAGAGCGCCAACGATATGATACGCGACTTGCAGCTGGAATATAACCGCACCCGCCAGGGCTCCATCACTCAGGAGATCACCGAGATCATCGGCGGCGCGTCTGCGGTGAAATCACAAGAATAACTTTTCCGCATAGCCTCCCCTCGCCAGGGGAGGCGGCACGACGCCAGTCGTGACGGAGAGGTTGACACATCTATAGCAATTCAACTTTTTAATGCAACAGCAACAGCGTTGAATTGCATATCGCAAATATGCTGTTTGGATGTTGCACTAATTTCTTGACTTGCGATAATAAACGAGGCAAATCTATGATACAGGGAAAAATTATTCGCGTGGCCGGCCCTGTGGTGGACGTGCAGTTCACCGCAGGCCGACTGCCTGCCCTGCAGGAAGCGCTGACCGTGACCGCAGAAGGCACCGAGCGCACGATGGAGGTGGCGCAGCACGTCAACGAATCGACGGTGCGCTGCATCATGCTCTCGGCCAGCGAAGGTCTGGGCAAGGGTATGGAAGTCACCGCCACCGGCCACGGCCTGACTGCCCCGGTGGGCGAGGCCACGCTGGGCCGTATGTTCGACCCGCTGGGCCGCCCCATCGACGGCAAGGGCTCTGTGGACGATGTGCCGCATTGGCCCATCCACCGCAAGGCCCCCAGCTTTGCAGAGCAGAAGCCCGCTACTGAGATTTTGGAAACGGGCATCAAGGTCATCGACCTGCTGGCCCCCTACGCCAAGGGCGGCAAGATCGGTCTGTTCGGCGGCGCAGGCGTCGGCAAGACCGTCCTGATCCAGGAACTTATCCACAACGTGGCCACCGAGCACGGCGGCTACTCCATCTTCACCGGTGTCGGCGAGCGCTCCCGTGAGGGCTGCGACCTCTGGGGCGAGATGAACGCCTCCGGCGTCCTGAACAAGACCGCGCTGGTCTTCGGCCAGATGAACGAGCCCCCAGGAGCCCGTATGCGGGTGGCGGAGACCGGCCTGACCATGGCCGAGTATTTCCGCGAGGAGACCCACAAGGACGTGCTGCTTTTCATCGACAACATCTTCCGTTTCGTGCAGGCAGGCTCTGAGGTCTCCGCTCTGATGGGCCGTATGCCCTCGGCTGTCGGCTATCAGCCCACGCTGGCCAACGAGCTGGGCGCTCTGCAGGAGCGTATCACCTCCACCCGCGACGGTTCCATCACCTCGGTGCAGGCCGTCTACGTCCCCGCCGACGACCTGACCGACCCCGCCCCCGCTACCACCTTCGCTCATCTGGACGCTACCACCGTCCTGAGCCGTAAAATCGTCGAGCAGGGCATCTATCCCGCCGTGGACCCGCTGGCTTCCACCTCCCGCATTCTGGAAGCCGACATCGTGGGCGAGGAGCACTACCGCGTGGCCCGCAAGGTGCAGGCAACGCTGCAGCGCTATCAGGAACTGCAGGACATCATCGCCATTCTGGGCATGGACGAGCTGGGCGAGGAAGACAAGCTCACCGTCACCCGTGCGCGTAAACTGCAGAAGTTCCTGTCCCAGCCCTTCTCGGTGGCTGAGAACTTCACCGGCCTGCCCGGCAAATATGTGCCGCTGGCCGAGACGGTCAAGGGCTTTGCCGCCATCGTGGACGGCAAGTGCGACGACCTGCCCGAGTGGGCCTTCTTCAACGTAGGCACCCTCGACGACGCCCGCAAGAAGGCAGCGGACAAGCTGGCGGAGGAAAAAGGCGGTGAGGCCTGATGAACAGCTTCATCCTCAACATCACGGCTTCCAGCGGTGAGTTCTATCAGGGCAGCTGCGAGAGCATGGTGCTGCCTGTGAAGGACGGCGTCTACGGTGTTCAGGCCGGCCACAGCCCGGTGCTGGTGGCTATCCACATGGGAATGCTCAAGTTCACTGTGGACGGCGAGACCCGCGAGATTCTGGTCGGCGACGGCATCGCTGAGGTGACGCCCACCTTCGTGCTTCTGCTGGTGGACAGCGCCGAGCGCCCCGAGGACATCGACAAGAACCGTGCCGAGGCTGCCCGCATCCGCGCCGAAGAGCGCCTGCAGCATAAGCAGAGTATGCACGAGTATTACCAGACCAAAATCGCTCTGGACCGCGCCATGCAGCGTCTGCAGACTGCTGCGAAGTATAAGCGTTAAAACTTCCCTCCTAAACGATATTTCTCCATTTTTCTCCATAAACAAAGGGCCTGCCTGTCCATTTTACGGATGGGCGGGCTCTTTTTTTGCGTCCCTCTCTTGACAGCGGTGCGGCGAAGTGATATGATTTTGGTATCAAAAAGAAACGCTTCCGACCCCATAAGGAGGGAACTGTTATGGAAGAGAAAATTTTGAACGCCCGCAAAAACGGCATGGCGGTACTGCTGCTCACCCTGCTGGGCTATGCGGCATCCATTGCCCTGTTCGTTTGCAGCGTCCTGCTGCTGGAGGACGACCGGCTGCTGCCGGGCATCCCGTTGCTGATTTTGTCCATTGGCTATTGGATCGCAGGCATTTTTCTGTTCTGCGGCCTGAAGGTACTCAAGCCCCAGGAGGCTCTGGTGCTTACCCTTTTTGGCGATTATGTAGGCACCCTGAAGGGCCAGGGCTTTTACTGGGTAAATCCCTTCTGCGCCGCCGTCAACCCTGCCGCAGGCACCCGGCTGAGCCAGAGCGGGGACGTGACCAGCAAGGAGAGCGGCGCAGCCGCCCTGCTGAGCGTCAGCGGCCAGAACAGCCAGCTCGCCTCAAGCAGCGTAAGCAAAAAGATCTCCCTGAAGATGATGACCCTGAACAACTCCCGGCAGAAGATCAACGACTGTCTGGGCAACCCGGTGGAGATCGGCATCGCCGTGATCTGGCGGGTCACCGACACTGCCAAGGCGGTGTTCAATGTGGACAACTACAAGGAGTACCTCTCCCTCCAGTGTGACAGCGCCCTGCGGAACGTGGTGCGGGTGTACCCCTACGATGTGGCCCCCAACGTGGACACCACCGGAGACGGCGTGGCCGACGAGGGCAGCCTGCGGGGCTCCTCGGAGGTGGTGGCGGCCCGCATCCGGGACGAGATCCAGAAAAACGTGGCTGAGGCAGGCATCGAGGTGGTGGAGGCCCGGATCACCTATCTGGCCTATGCGCCGGAGATCGCTGCAGTGATGCTCCAGCGCCAGCAGGCCAGCGCCATCATCGACGCCCGCAAGATGATCGTGGACGGCGCCGTGGGCATGGTGGAGATGGCACTGGACCGGCTGAGCGAAAACAAAGTGGTGGAGTTGGATGACGAACGTAAAGCGGCCATGGTCTCCAACCTGCTGGTGGTGCTCTGCGGCAACCGGGACGCACAGCCCATCGTGAACAGCGGCAGCCTGTACTGATGGCAGAGCCCAAAAAGCAGATCCCCCTGCGCCTGAACGCAAAGCTCTACGAGGCCCTTGCCGCATGGGCTGAGGACGATTTCCGCTCGGTGAACGGGCAGATCGAGTATCTCCTCACCGAGTGTGTGCGTCAGCGCAAAAAGAACGGCCGGTACGTCTCCGATCAGATCGACCTGCCGCCGGAGCTGGATATTGAATGACCCTGCTCCCCTCCGGGGGCAGGCCTTGCAAAAACGCCGATGGTATATCGGCAGGGAGGGTGACTATGACAGTAGGTATGGTACCCGGGGCAAGCATCGCAGGCATGGTGTTTTCGCTTGTCGTTTCCTTCGCACTTCCCATAGGCCTCTTCGTTTACGCAAAGAAGAAGCTGGGCGCGAAGACTGCACCGTTCTTTATCGGGTGCGGCGTTTTCTTCGTGATGGTGCTGATGCTGGAAGCTGCTATCCATCGCATCGTGTTCCAGCTGGCCGGAGAAGCGCTGACCGGAAGCGTGATCCTATACGCAGTCTATGGCGGCCTGATGGCAGCTCTTTTTGAAGAGACCGGTCGTTACATCGCCATGAGGTTTCTGGTGAAGCCGATGGATTTTCCGAATGCCTTTATGTATGGTGCCGGACACGGCGGCGTGGAGGCAATGCTTCTGTGCGGCGTGGCATCTATCAGCAACATCGCAAGTGCCGTGATGATAAATTCCGGCACCATGTCTGCACAGCTGGCGACTCTTGACGCAGAGAAGGCGGCAGACACGGCAGCGGCTCTTTCGGCGCTGTGGACGACACCGAGCTTGACGTTTTTTGCAGGCGGCGTGGAGCGGATCATTGCGGTGGTGCTCCATCTGAGCCTGTCGATTCTGGTGTTCCAGTCCATCCGCAAAAAGTCCCAGAAAGACCTGCTCAATGCGTATCTGTTCCACTTTGTCATCGACTCGCTGTCCGTTCTGCTCAGTGCAGTGGCATCTGTCTGGGTGGTGGAGCTTGTCGTTGCACTCGTGACCGGCGGGGCTGTCCTAATGGCAAAGTATGCCTGTATGGAAGAGTGAACGCGCGGAATATAGTATATAAAAGTCCCCTCTTCGTCATTGGAGCAAGAACCGTGACGAAGAGGGGACTTTCGCTTTCTGTTACTTTTTCTCGTGGTCGGCCCATCCGCTGGACTGGATGACTTCGCCGTCCGGGGTACACCAGAGGGCTTCCACGCCGTCGAGGGACTCGATGAGCTTCTGGCCATCCTCAAAGGACATACAGAACAGGCCGGTGGTGAGGCAGTCGGCTGCGCCGGAGTCGGGGGAGAGGACGCTCACGCTGTCGAAGTAGCGGGCGGGCCAGAGGGTGTCCGGGTCGATGAGGTGATGGTAGCGCACGCCGTCCACGACGTAGTAGCGCTGGTAGTTGCCGCTGGTGACGAGGGCCATGTCGCTCATGTTGACACCGGAGACGTAGGAAGAGCTGGCGGTGTAGACGTCCGAGGCGTTCCACGGGTTCTCCACGCCGCCCGACCACTGGGAGCCGTCGGGCTTTGTGCCGATGGCGCGGAGGTTGCCGCCCACGCTGATGAGGGCGCTTTTCAGGCCCCGGGCCTCAGCGGCCTGTGCCACCATCTCCACGGCGTAGCCCTTGCCCACACTGCCCACGTCGAGGGACATATCCGGGTCGGAGAGGTAGACGGTCTTGGCGTTTTCGTCGATGACGAGGTTTGAGATGTCGCAGTGCCGGGCGGCGGCATTCAGCGCCTCCTGTTCGGGCAGCTTGTTGTCCGCCTCGTTCGTGTTGGCTTCGGCGGCCTCGCGGTAGTCGTGCCAGATGCGGAGGACGCTGCCCATGGCGATGTTCAGCTTGCCGTTTGTGGTGTCGTACATCTGCCGGGCCAGTTCCAGCATCCCGAGAATCTTATCGTCCACCTGAACGGGTGCGACGCCGGCGTTGTCGTTGATGGTCTTGACATTCACCACGCCGTCATAATCGTTGTAGATGTCGTAGAGACGGTGATATTCCAGCAAGTCGGCGTGGAGGGCGTCCATCTGACGGGAGAACTCCTCCTCGCTGTCGCAGTAGGCGATGACCTGCGTGACAGTGTCGAAGGCATCATAGAAGATGGTGCTGTACCGCTGGGCGTCGGCGCTCACGCCCGAAGAGGCGGGTTTCTGGGCCGAGCCGCAGGCGGTGAGGACGCCGAGGCAGAGCGCCCCGGTCAGCAGAGCGGAAACGAAACGCTTGATGCTCATGCCTGCTCCTTTGCCGCAGCGGTGAAGGCGGTATGCTCTTCCGACAGGTGGGCCAGCAGGTCGCCGAAGACCCAGTTCTTGTTGGACGGGGTGACCACGGCCTTGAGGGGGATGTTCACCTGTGCCTGCTTCATGAGGTCCAGCAGGGTGTCGAGGTCTTTCTCCCTGAAGTTCGCCAGCACCAGTGCGGGAGGGTAAGCGCCCGGTTCCAGCACGAGGGTGCGGGAGGCTTTCACCTCCACCTCGCCCAGCAGCTGGGCGACGGTCTTGCCCGCGTCGGCAGGGGAGACGAGGAGCAGCTTCATGCCGAAGGCGGGAGCCATCCCCTCGAGGATGCCCCGGTCGGCGGCGGACAGATTCCAGCCCAGCGCCAGCGGAACGCCGGCGTTCTGGTTGCGTGCGATATGTGCTTTCATAGTGTGAACCTCTTTCTTTCAGAGTGAAGTTTTTTGTAAATACACTATAGTATAGCACAGATAACAGGAAAAGAAAACGACCTGGAAAAGGTGAATAGAAAAGAATGAAGAATCCTTGACAGAAATACAGTAAGGTGGGAAAATGAGAAAAAGCTCTACAAATTTATGAGAGGATGGTATGAATGTTCTTTAATAAACTATGGTCAAGAAAATTTGTAACAGTAGGAAGCTTCCTGTTCTTGGTAATGGCATTTTTCCTGACTGGTTGCAGTGGTAGCGGCAGCGGAGGTGGAAACGCTAACTCCGTAACGATAGAACCGATTGCAGGAAGTCTTGTTCAGCAAAAAATGGCGGGAATCGAGTACTATTCAATTCAAAAGGACTTTAATGTTTGGAACGATACGAGCCACGGTATTACATTAAGTGACAGCGTAACAAATCAGCAGTATCAACAGTGTTTTGGACAATATATCAGCACAGGAAATGAGAACTATCTCAAAATGCTGATAAGCAAAAGTGTTACAGCAAAAGTGGGAAATAAAATCTGTTCGTGTATTGTTATAACAGAAAAGGGCGAACAGACCACGATACCGTCAGGACAGAGTACAAAAATAACGGTCGTGACATATGGACCGACGGATGAAAGTACGCTTGAAATCTATTATAAGGGTGGATTTCAGACGAAGATTCAATATGGCGAAGGCGCAGAAGATTTAGACACAGATTATACGACCACTGGTCATTTAGGAGACACTATTCAGTTAATGGGCAAACAGACCCTGTATGGCGTGGAGGCTTCCGATTCTCATAAATCGTCTTCAGTTTCCGGGAATACTTTGGTCTGCGCGTTGAATCTGAACTGCACCGCCAAGAGCGGCAACAGTGTTCAGGATGGTGATTTTGAAGTTAAAGTCACCAAGAAGTCGGACGGAAAGACTACCACCTATTATGCTGGCAACACGGATAGTACGGGCGATCTCCACCTCTCCCACCAGACCGCCTATCTCGCCGAGGATGCATCCTTTGCGACCGAGCTGACACTGATTGCAACCAGCAGCTTTGCGGATGGCGATACCATTGAGGTCAAGTATTGGCCCAAGCAGAATGCCTCCGAGGGCAGCCCCGTTTACCGCCGTGCATACTGCAGTTGGAAGATCACTGTCTATGAGAAGGACGGCGCTCTTTCCCTCAAGTAATCAGTTCTGAAATGGCTGAGTGAAGTTATTCAACTGCTTGCCCTGATTGGCGGAGCAGTTTTTGTGACCTTTCAGATTACATGGACGATTTCCAACGGCAAAAAGAAATGACCGCCTCTGCCTCCGAAAGCAAGCGGTCATTCTTTTTGACTTAATGCCGGAAGAGCGCTGACCATTTGCTGGACAGTGCCTTCTTTATTTGTAGTATAATCGTTTCAGCGTGAATTGTCAACGCTGAAAGCGTAACTTAGTTCATCTTCTTGCCGAAGAACTCCACTTCCTTACTGATGAAGCCCATCAGCTCATCGAACTGGTCGGGGGTCAGGCTCTGCGCGCCGTCGCACTTGGCCTTGGCGGGGTCGTTGTGGACTTCGATCATCAGGCCGTCGGCACCGGCGGCGACAGCGGCCTTGGCCAGCTGAGGCACCATCCATGCGTGGCCGCAGGCGTGGCTGGGGTCTACGATGACGGGCAGGTGGGTCATCTTATGAAGCATGACTACGCCGGCGAGGTCGAGGGTGTTGCGCATACTGGTCTCAAAGGTGCGGATGCCGCGCTCGCAGAGAATGACGTTCTCGTTGCCCTCGGCCATGATGTACTCAGCGCTCATGACGAACTCCTCGAGGGTGTTGGCGAGGCCGCGCTTGAGCAGGACAGGCTTTTTCTGACGGCCTACAGCCTTGAGCAGTTCGAAGTTCTGCATATTGCGGGCACCCACCTGGATGAGGTCTACGTTCTCGAAGAGGGGCAGATGTTCGGTGTTCATGATCTCGGTGACGATGGGAGAGCCGGTGGCACGGCGGGCCAGCTTGAGCAGGTCGAGACCCTCGCTGCGCATCCCCTGGAAGGAGTAGGGGGAAGTGCGGGGCTTGAACGCACCGCCGCGCAGCAGGGAAGCACCGGCTGCCTTGACGCGCTGGGCGCAATAGGTGATCTGCTCCTCGCTCTCGATGCTGCACGGGCCGGCGATGACGGCAAAGCTGCCGCCGCCGATCTTCACGCCTTCCACGTCGATGACGCTGTCGTCCGGGTGGAACTTGCGGTTGGCCTTCTTGTAGGGCTCCGACACGCGGCGGCAGGTCTCGACCACCGGGTTTGCCAGCACCCAGCTCTCGGCGATGGCCTTGGTGTCGCCGATGAGGCCGAGAATGTGGGTGTCGCTGCCCTTGGAGTCGTTGATCTGCAGGCCCATGCCTTCCAGCTCGGTGCAGAATTCATGGATCTTCTCTTTGGGGGCGTCCTGTTTGAGTACGATGATCATGGCGGGTTCTCCTTTTCCTGTTCTGGTACGGCAGGGGAGATGAGGCCGCCTTGCCGTTGATGTTTCAGTATTGTGAACTTCAGTATCGTGAAGTGATTGGGCATGGACATAGCATAGCACTTCAGTTTCATGAAGTCAATAGCCTTTCCGAAATTTTTTGAATTTTGGGAGAGAAAGTGGTAAAATAAAGTAGCCCTTTCAGGCCGCTTCGCGTCCAGCTTCCCCTTTAGGGAAGCTGTCGAGCAGAGCGAGACTGAGAGGGCCATCCTAACAATTATAGAGGTCTTACATATGGGCAAAGAAGCAAAAACCAACGCCATGCGCATTCTGGAGCGGGCCAAGGTGGCCTACACCGCGCATGAATATCCCCACGAAGAGGGCGTGGCCGTGGACGGCGTGACTGTCGCCGCCAGCATCGGTGAAGACCCTGCCTGCGTCTACAAGACGCTGGTGACGCAGGGGAACAGCAAAAACTACTTCGTCTTCGTCATCCCGGTGGCGGCAGAGCTGGATCTGAAAGCCGCCGCCCGCAGCGTGGGCGAAAAGAGCGTGGCGATGATACACGTCGCTGACATCAACAAAGTCACCGGCTATGTCCGGGGCGGCTGCAGCCCGGTGGGCATGAAAAAGCAGTACACCACCGTCTTCGATGAGAGCGTGCTGAGCCAGCCGAAGGTCTACGTTTCCGGCGGGCGCATCGGTACGCAGGTCTGCTGCGCTCCTGCCGACCTCATCAAGGCCGCACGGGCGACTACGGCAAAGATCATCTTCTGAAAGCCTCTCCCAAGGGGAGAACCTTTAAGAGGATATTTATTATAAAAAGATTTTCTGATAAGTCGTACTTAAAAAGAAAAACAGTGTCGAAACTGCACAAAATTTTTGAAAGTTTTTTGACAGCAGGGAACACAAGGGAAAATTTGTCCGAACGCTCTTTGCAAAGGCGTTTTTTTGCCGTATACTGTAGTCAGACGGCGGACGGAAGAGCGCATGAACTCTTTTTCAGCCGGAGAAGAACAGCGTGGACAACGAGGTTTGCGGAGGATGAGCAGAATGCGAAATGAGCTGCTGGGTACCATGTGCCGTCCCGGTACGGGAATGCATCAGGGGCTCCGTGTAACCTGCTGCGGGTCCAGTCTGTCCAGAATGAAATAAAAGGCCGTGGTGTAAGTGCATCACAGCCTTTTTTGTTTTTCGTCGCGGGAGATAGAGAAAGAGAGGTTGGATACAGATGATTCGTAAAGTGGCAGTCATTATGGGTTCGGACAGTGATTGGCCGGTGGTGAAAGGTGCCTGCGCTCAGCTCAAGGCGCTGGACATCCCCTTTGAGGCGCACATCCTGTCGGCCCACCGCACCCCTGCCGAGGCAGCGGAGTTTGCAAAGAATGCCAGGGCCAACGGCTTCGGCGTCATCCTCTGCGCAGCAGGCATGGCGGCCCATCTGGCCGGTGCTTTTGCCGCAAACACCACCCTGCCGGTCATCGGCATCCCGATGAAGGGCGGCGCGATGGACGGCCTGGACGCCCTGCTGGCTACCGTCCAGATGCCCAGCGGCATCCCGGTGGCCACAGTGGCCCTGAACGGCGCGAAGAACGCCGCCTGGCTGGCTGCTGAGATCCTGGCCCTCGGCGATGAGGCACTGGCTGCGAAGCTGGATGCTGAGCGCGTCGCCATGGCCCGGCAGATCGCCGCCAAGGAAGAAAAACTGCAGAAAGAGATCGAGGAACTGTAATGTCTGATTTTGCATACCCGCTTCACGAAGAGTGCGGCGTTTTCGGCATCTATGACCGTGCCGGCACCGAGGACGTGGCCGCTGCCGCCTACTCGGCCCTGTACGCGCTGCAGCATCGCGGACAGGAGAGCTGCGGCATCGCCGTGAACGACGACGGCGTCATCAACGGCCACCGGGACCTCGGCCTTGTCAACGAAGTGTTCACCCCGGCGGTGCTGGGCTCGCTGGCAAAGCCCACGGCCCACATGGCCACCGGCCATGTCCGCTACGCCACCTCCGGCAGCCGCGTCCGGGCCAACGCCCAGCCCATGATCGTCCGCCATGGCCGGGGTACCATGGCCCTCTGCCACAACGGCAATCTGACCAACGCTCTGGAGCTGCGCCGCCAGCTGGAAAACGAGGGTGCCATCTTCCATGGCTCCTCCGATACCGAGGTCATCTGCTACCTCGTCACCCGCAACCGCCTGCGGATGGGCAGCATTGAAATCGCCATCAGCAAGACGATGGACGTCCTCGAAGGTGCTTACAGCCTCGTGGTCATGTCGGCCACTAAGCTTATCGCGGCCCGCGACCCCCGCGGTTATCGCCCTCTCTGCATCGGCACCCTGCCGGGCGGCGGCTACGTCTTTGCCAGCGAGAGCTGCGCATTGGATGCGGTGGGCGCGACCCTGCTGCGGGACGTGGAACCCGGCGAGATCGTCATCACCGACACCAAGACCGGTGAGCTGCGCTCCATCAAAGACCACTGCGGCCGTCCCGACCGCCAGATGTGCGTCTTCGAGTTCATCTATTTCGCCCGCCCCGACAGCATCATCGAGGGCAGCTCGGTGCATGAGGCCCGCAAGCAGGCAGGCCGCTTCCTGGCTCAGGAGCACCCTGTGGAGGCCGATGTGGTCATCGGTGTGCCGGACTCCGGCCTCGACGCCGCCCTTGGCTACTCTCAGGAGAGCGGCATCCCCTACGGCATCGGCTTTATTAAAAATAAGTACATCGGCCGCACCTTTATCCAGGGCAGCCAGAAGCAGCGCGAGAACAGCGTCCGCATCAAGCTGAACGTCGTGACCAGCACTGTCAAGGGCAAGCGGGTCGTGCTGGTGGATGACTCCATCGTGCGCGGCACCACCTCTGCCCGCATCATCAAGCTGCTGCGGGACGCCGGAGCAAAGGAAGTCCACTTCCGCGTTTCGGCACCCCCCTTCAAATATCCCTGCTACTTTGGCACCGACATCCCCGACCAGAAGCTTCTGGTCGCTACCGGCCGCACGGTGGACCAGATCAACGAGATCATTGGCGCCGACACGCTGGGCTACCTCTCCACGGAGCACGTCGTCCAGCTGGCCCAGAACGCCAACTGCGGCTTCTGCACCGCCTGCTTCACCGGCAAATACGCGGTGAAGCCGGAAGAGGTGCTTTCCACCGATATTCATGAACGCCACCTGAATGACCGTCCCAAGGACGAGAAAAAGTTAGGAGAATAACAATGGAAAAGAGCTATTCGGAAAGCTATGCAGCCGCAGGTGTGGACATCACCGCCGGCTATCGTTCGGTCGAACTCATGAAGCAGTATGTGGCCCGCACCATGAACGAGCACTGCATCGGTGGTCTGGGCGGCTTCGGTGGCCTGTTTGAGCTGGACTGCACCGGCTACAAGCACCCCGTCCTCATCTCCGGCACCGACGGCGTCGGCACCAAGCTGAAGATCGCCATGATCATGGACAAGCACGACACCATCGGCATCGACTGCGTGGCTATGTGCGTCAACGACGTCATCTGCGCCGGTGCAAAGCCGCTGGTCTTCCTCGACTACATCGCCTGCGGCCGCAACATCCCCGAGAAGATCGCCGAGATCGTCAAGGGCGTGTCCGAGGGCTGCGTCCAGGCTGACTGTTCTCTGGTGGGCGGCGAGACCGCTGAGCACCCGGGCATGATGCCGGAGGACGAGTACGATCTGGCCGGTTTCACCGTGGGCGTTGTGGACAAGGAAAAGATCCTCAATAACGAGACCATGAAGCCCGGCGATGTCATCATCGCCCTGCCCTCCACCGGCGTCCATTCCAATGGTTTCTCGCTGGTGCGCAAAATTTTTGACATCGACGGCGACCCCGCCGTCCTGAAGACGGCCCCCGCAGAGCTGGGCGGCAAGACCCTCGGCGAGGCCCTGCTGGCCCCCACCAAGATCTACGTCAAGCCTGTGCTGAAAGTACTGGAAGAAGTGGATGTCAAGGGCATCTCTCACATCACCGGCGGCGGCTTCTACGAGAATATCCCCCGCAGCCTGAAGAAGGGCTGCTGCGCCCGCATCAAGAAGGAGGACGTCCGCACCCCGGCCCTCTTCCACCTGATGCAGAAGACCGGCAGCATCTCTGAGCACGATATGTTCAACACCTTCAATATGGGCGTCGGCATGGTGCTGACCGTCCCCGCTGAGCAGGCCGACAAGGCACTGGAGATCCTCCATGCCAACGGCGAGCCGGAAGCTTACCGTCTGGGCGTCATCGCAGAAGGTGAGGGTGTCGAGCTGTGCTGAACATTGCAGTGTTAGTGTCCGGCGGCGGCACCAATTTGCAGGCGCTGCTGGACAGCGAGGCCCGGGGCGAGAACCCCAGCGGCAAGATCAGGCTTGTCGTGGCCTCCAAACCCGGCGTCTACGCGCTGGAACGCGCCGCTAATGCGGGCGTCGAGGGTGTGGTGGTCCGCCGGAAGGATTACGCTTCCAGTGAGAATTTTGACGCCGCACTGCTGAAAACGCTGAAAGAACATAACATTGACCTTGTGGTTCTGGCGGGCTTTCTGTCCGTGTTAGGCCCCAGCGTCATCGAGGCCTATCCCCGCCGCATCCTGAATATCCACCCCGCCCTCATCCCGTCCTTCTGCGGGCCGGGAATGTACGGCCTGCGCCCCCACGAAGCCGCGCTGGCCCGGGGCTGCAAGGTGACGGGCGCTACCGTCCACTTCGTCAATGAGGAGTGCGACGGCGGGCCTATCCTGCTGCAGAAGGCCGTGGACATCCTGCCCGGCGACACCCCCGAGGTGCTGCAGAAGCGTGTAATGGAGCAGGCTGAATGGAAGCTGCTGCCGAAGGCTGTGGCAATGGTGTGCAGCGGAGAGATTAAATGAGATAACCTCTCAGTCTGCTTCGCAGACAGCTCCCCTATCGAGGGGAGCCTCTGGCGAAGAGGCAAAGCTTTCCGGTATGCCAAGGCCTCCCCTCGGTAGGGGAGGTGGCACGGCGTCAGCCGTGACGGAGAGGTTTAACAATAGGAGAATAACAATGGAGAGAATCAACCTGAACGAATATCTGGCCGCGAACGAGTACCCCGGCCGCGGCATCGCGGTGGCAAAGGCTCCGGATGGCCGTCAGGTGTTCATCGGCTATTTCATCATGGGCCGCAGCGAGAACAGCCGCAACCGCGTCTTCGACCCGGTGTCGGAGCGCGGCGGCATCTGCACCATGGCTGCCGACCCGGCCAAGCTCGAGGACCCCAGCCTCATCATCTATAACCCTGTGCTGACCCTCGGCAAGACCCATATCGTCACCAACGGCGACCAGACCGACACCATCTTTGACGAAATGAGCCGGGGCAAGAGCTTCGCCGACGCCCTGCGCACCCGCACCTTTGAGCCGGACGAGCCCAACTACACCCCCCGCATCTCCGCTGTGGTGTACGCAGACGGCAGCTACCAGATGAGCATCCTCAAGTCTGCCGACGGCAACGGCGAGAGCGTCCAGCGCTATTTCTTCGACTACCCCCAGCCCGTGGCCGGTGAAGGCCACTTCATCAGCACCTACAAGCACAACGGCAATCCCATCCCCAGCTTTGAGGGGGAGCCGCTCCGCTTCGCCTGCCCCCGTACCATCGGCGACTTCGCCCACGGCCTGTGGCAGAACCTGAACCCCGACAACAAGGTCAGCCTCTTCGCCCGGGTCATCGACCTGGAGACCGGCGAGAGCGGCGACATGATCTTCAACAAATACGACGCTGTGTGCAGCGACCTCGACGACCCTGAGGAGCCGGAGCTGCTGCCCGAAGAGCTGGAACTGCTCAAAAAGCTCGACGCCGAGGAAGAATAACCTAAGACACAAGGAGGATGCACCAATGAATGAACTCGCACTGAAGTACGGTTGCAACCCCAACCAGAAGCCCAGCCGCATTTATATGGAGGATGGCTCCGACCTGCCCGTCACCGTCCTGAACGGCAAGCCCGGCTACATCAATTTTCTGGATGCCCTGAACTCCATCCAGCTGGTCAAGGAGCTGAAGGAGGCCTGCGGCCTGCCCGCTGCCGCCTCCTTCAAGCACGTCTCCCCGGCCGGCGCAGCTCTCGGTCTGCCTCTGAGCGAGGTGGAGCGGAAGATGTACCACATCGCCCCGGACATGGAGCTTTCGCCGCTGGCCTGCGCTTATGCCCGCGCCCGCGGTGCGGACCGGATGTCCTCCTTCGGCGACTGGATCGCTCTCTCCGACGTCTGCGATGTGCCGACTGCAAAGCTCATCCAGCACGAAGTGTCTGACGGCATCATCGCCCCGGGCTATGAGCCGGAGGCACTGACCATCCTCGCCGGAAAGAAGAAAGGCAATTACAACGTGGTCGCCATCGACCCGGCCTACAAGCCGAACCCCGTGGAGCACAAGCAGGTCTACGGCATCACCTTCGAGCAGGGCCGCAACGAGCTGGCCATCAACGCCGACACCATGCTGACCAACTGGGTCACCGAGAACAAGACCGTGACCGAGGAGCAGAAGCGCGACCTCATCATTGCCCTCATCACCCTGAAATACACCCAGTCCAACAGCGTCTGCTACACCGCAGGCGGCCAGACCATCGGCGTGGGCGCCGGCCAGCAGAGCCGCATCCACTGCACCCGTCTGGCAGGCCAGAAGGCCGACAACTGGCAGCTGCGCCATATGCCGAAGGTGCTGGAGCTGCCCTTCCGTGACGATGTGGCAAAGCCCAACCGCGACAACGCCATTGATGTTTACATCGGCGACACCCCCGAGGACGTCATCGGTGACGACGTCTGGGCCGAGACCTTCACCCGTCAGCCCGAGCCGCTGACCGCTGAGGAAAAGAAAGAGTACCTGAGCCACGTCACCGGCGTCTGCCTCGGCTCGGATGCGTTCTTCCCCTTCGGCGACAACATCGAGCGCGCACGCCGTTCCGGCGTGACGGCCATCGTCCAGCCCGGCGGCTCCATCCGCGACCAGCAGGTCATCGACACCTGCAACAAGTACGGCATCGCAATGGCATTCTGCGGCATCCGGCTGTTCCATCACTAAAAAGAAAACCTCTCAGTCTCGCTTTGCTCGACAGCTCCCCTAGCGAGGGGAGCCTCTGGCGAAGAGATAAAGCTTTCCGAAATGCCAAAGCCTCCCCTCGGTAGGGGAGGTGGCACGGCGTCAGCCGTGACGGAGAGGTTGAGTTATGAGGTGCGTGAAAATGAGCAAGAAAATCTTAGTCGTTGGCGGCGGCGGACGCGAGCACGCCATCATCAAGGCATTGAAGAAGAGCCCCGACTGCGGCGAAGTCTGGTGTGCGCCCGGCAACGGCGGCATCGGCTATGACGCCCACTGCGTCAACATCAAGGCCACCGACGTGGAAACGATGGTCGGCTTTGCGGAGACGGAAAAGTTCGACTACGTCGTGGTGGCTCAGGACGACCCGCTGGCACTGGGCATGGTGGATGCGCTGGCGGCAGTCGGCATCCCGGCTTTCGGCCCGGACAAGGCCGCTGCCCGCATCGAGGCATCCAAGGTCTTTTCGAAAGACCTCATGAAGAAGTACGGCATCCCCACCGCAAAGTATGAGACCTTCGACGACCCCGCCAAGGTCATGGAGTATATCAAGGCTGAGGGCAAATACCCGGTGGTCATCAAGGCAGACGGCCTTGCGCTGGGCAAGGGCGTGCTCATCTGCGAGAACGAAGAGCAGGCCGCCGAGGGCGTCAAGGAGATCATGCTGGACAAAAAGTTCGGCGCTTCCGGCAACCATGTCGTGGTGGAAGAGTTCCTCACCGGCCCTGAGGTCAGTGTGCTGAGCTTCACCGACGGCAAGGTGGTCAAGCCCATGGTGTCCTCCATGGACCACAAGCGCGCCAACGACCACGACACCGGCCTGAACACCGGCGGCATGGGTACCGTCGCGCCGAACCCCTATTACACTCCGGCCATCGCTGCCGAGTGCATGGAGAAAATTTTCCTGCCCACCATCAAGGCCATGAACACTGAGGGCTGCCCCTTCAAGGGCTGCCTCTACTTCGGCCTGATGCTCACCCCGGACGGCCCGAAGGTCATCGAGTACAACTGCCGCTTCGGCGACCCTGAGACTCAGGTGGTGCTGCCCCTGCTGGAAAGCGACCTGCTCAAGGTCATGACCGCCTGCACCGAAGGAACGCTGGCCGACACCGAGGTCAAGTTCTCCGACGGCGCTGCCGCCTGCGTCATCCTCGCTTCCGGCGGCTACCCGGTGGCCTACGAGAAGGGCAAGCCCATCACCGGTCTGGTGGACGGCCAGCTGCCCGATGAGCCGAACGTCACGGTCTACCACTCCGGCACGGCCATCACCGAGGACGGCCAGCTCGTCACCAACGGTGGCCGTGTGCTGGGTGTGACGGCCACTGCGCCCGGCCTGCCCCGCGCCATCTCCATCGCCTACGAGGCGGCGGAGCACATCCACTTCGACAAGCTGCACAAGCGCACCGACATCGGGATGCGGGCGCTGAAAGCGCTGGCAGAGAAAGAATAAACCTCTCAGTCTGCTTCGCAGACAGCTCCCCTACCGAGGGGAGCCTCTGGCGAAGAGCTTAAGTTTTCCGGTATGCCAAGGCCTCCCCTCGTTAGGAGCAACAACGACGACCGCCGCCAGTGGCGGAAACAGGGAGTCGCTGTTGGGGCCGCGGCCA
>NZ_JBBNIH010000134.1:0-17108 GCF_040094125.1 Faecalibacterium longum | reverse complement strand
GGGCGAGCAGCCCTTAACTCGTTGCGGGGAGAGTGGAGTCCAGAGGTAGGGAGGGGGGATTCGAAACACCCCTCCCTGCCTCTGGCCCGCGCGGAGCGCAAAGCCATTTGACCGAAAGAATAAAATCCGCCCCGCGCCGGCGCGCGCAGCCGCCACACCATTTTACGTCTTCACCCAAAATAAACGGAGGAACGAAAAGTGCTTTAGTTGCCTAAATTGCAACCTGATTGCAATTTAGGCGCAGGGAAGAGTATACACGGATTCTGCGTGAAATGCAAGACCAAAATGCAATCTTTTTGCATTTTTCTCAAAAGAATGACTCTTAAAAACTTTTTTGGAAGAAATTCGATTAAACCTATTGACAATATGGGTATGAGGGAATATAATGCGGACAACAAAACCACACGCCTTGTAGGTAAGTGGGAATTTCGGAAAGGAGGGTACTCAAATGACGCTGATTTGGAAAAGTCTTCTGCACGCCAACTTCCGCTGTGGGCGAATGTACAGCGCCCGGGCCGAGAAACAAACTCTGAGCCATAGCTGTACGGTGCCCTCTATGCCGCGAATGTGCGAGCGAATGTGACACCCGAGACAGACAAAAGGCTCTGAGCTGAGAACGATTTCTTTGCCCGGCAGACGAAAGGTGAAACTCCCCACGCTGCCGGGCATTTTTATGAGTGAAATAATACTTTGAGTACAGATAGAGAGGAAAAATACTATGTCTAACTATAAATTTGAGACCCTGCAGCTTCACGTTGGCCAGGAGCAGGCCGATCCCGCTACCGATTCCCGTGCTGTGCCTATCTACCAGACCACTTCCTATGTCTTCCGCAACAGCCAGCACGCCGCTGACCGCTTTGGTCTGGCCGACGCCGGCAACATCTATGGCCGTCTGACCAACTCCACCCAGGATGTGTTCGAGAAGCGCATTGCCGCTCTGGAAGGCGGCGTGGCTGCTCTGGCTACTGCTTCCGGTGCAGCTGCCATCACCTACACCATCGAGGCACTGGCTCAGGCCGGCGACCACATCGTAGCTCAGAAGACCATCTACGGCGGCAGCTACAACCTGCTGGAGCACACCCTGACCCAGTTCGGCGTCACCACCACCTTCGTGGACGCTCACGATCTGGAAGAGGTCGAGAACGCTATCCAGCCCAACACCAAGGCTGTCTACCTCGAGACTCTGGGCAACCCCAACAGTGATATTCCTGATATTGATGCCATCGCAGCCATCGCTCACAAGCATGGCCTGCCGCTGGTCATTGATAACACCTTCGGCACCCCGTACCTGATCCGTCCCATCGAGCATGGCGCTGACATCGTCGTCCACTCCGCTACCAAGTTCATCGGCGGCCACGGCACCACGCTGGGCGGCATCATCGTGGATAGCGGCAAGTTCGACTGGAAGGCCAGCGGCAAGTACGGCAACATCGCCGCCCCCAACCCCAGCTACCACGGCGTGTCCTTCGCTGACGCAGCCGGCCCCGCCGCTTTCGTCACCTACATCCGCGCCATCCTGCTGCGTGATACCGGCGCTACCATCTCTCCGTTCAACGCCTTCCTGCTGCTGCAGGGTACCGAGACCCTGAGTCTGCGCATTGAGCGCCATGTGGAGAACACCAAGAAGGTCGTCGAGTTTCTGGCCAACCATCCCCAGGTCGAGAAGGTCAACCATCCCTCTCTGCCGGATCACCCCGACCACGCCCTGTATGAGAAGTACTTCCCCAACGGCGGCGCTTCCATCTTCACCTTCAACATCAAGGGCGGCCGTGAGGAAGCATTCAAGTTCATCGACAACCTGAAGGTCTTCTCTCTGCTGGCAAATGTGGCCGACGTCAAGAGTCTGGTCATCCATCCGGCTTCCACCACTCACAGCCAGCTGACCGATGAGGAGCTGGCCGAGCAGCAGATCTACCAGAACACCATCCGCCTGTCCATCGGCACCGAGCACATCGACGACATCATCGCCGACCTCGAGGCAGGCTTCGCAGCCGTCCGCGGCGAGTGATTCTCCGGCAAACCTTCCGTCCCCCGGAAGCATAAAAACGCTATTCTCTCCTCTATTCTCCTGAATTGCATAATAGAAGCAACCAGCCGCCCTGTTACCTTGCAGGGCGGCTGGTTTGCTGTTTGCGGAATGACCGTCTGGCTCAGTGCTCTGCCGCCTCAAAGACGCTGGTCTGCTCCACGCTGGTGGCCTCCATCAGGCCGTCGTGGTAGAGCTGGCTGATGATGCAGGCCGTGGTGTCGTCCAGCTCATCGCAGAAAACGCCGCTCAGCTCCCTGACCGTCATGGGCTTGAGGGTGCCGGGGTTCAGCAGGGGAGCGGGCTTGCTTTTCATATCGGCCCGCACATTGTACCATGCGGTGGGCAGCTCCGATTCTTCCAGATAAAAGCGGAAAGCGAAGTCGTACTACTGCCTGAAACCTGTGCGAGAGGGATGAACACCAGCCTCCCCCGGGGGCTGTACGCCGCCCCGGCCACACAGCCGTAGAGAAAAAAGAGCATCACCGCCACTGCCGCCACCAGAAGCAGCAGCCCCCGGTGGTGGAACGACAAAATGCGATGCCTGGGCCGCTGACGCCGCATACAAGACCCCTCCTTTTGTGGTTTGGGCCATCTTATGCCTGTCAGGGTGCGGCTGTGCGATTGTGCCGGGCCGAAGAGTGTGGTACACTATAGCCATCGAGATTTTTTGTGATACGGAGAAACTTTATGCTGACCATTACACTGCTGGGTACAGCGGCCACCATGCCCCTGCCCGACCGCGCCCTCACGGCGGCGGTGGCCGAATGCGGAGGACACAGCCTCCTGTTCGACTGCGGCGAGGGGACCCAGACTGCCGCCCGCCGGGCCGGAGTCAACCTGATGAAGATGGACGCCGTCTGCCTGACCCATTACCACGGCGACCACATCTTCGGCCTGCCGGGGCTGCTGCAGACGCTGGGCTGTCAGGGCCGCACCCGCCCGCTGGCGCTGTACGGGCCGAAAGGGCTCGGCGAAGTCTGGGCGGCACTGCGGGTGCTGACGGGGCCTCTGCCGTACCCGGTTTATGCTGAGGTGCTGGACGCCCCGGCGGCGCTCTGCGAAAAATTCGGCGGCTGGCCCCAGAGCGCGAAACTCACGCCGGTGCCGACCCGCCACCGTGTCATCAGTCAGGGTTACCGACTCGATCTGCCCCGGGCCGGACGGTTCTCACCCGAACAGGCGCGGGCATTGGGCGTACCGGTAAAGCAGTGGAAGGCGCTCCAGCACGGCGAGAGTATCACGCTGGACGGTGGACGTGTCATCCGGCCGGAAGCCGTCCTCGGCCCGGCCCGGCAGGGGCTGAGCTTTGTTTTCTCGGGCGACACCGCCCCCTGTCCGGCATTGGAAAAGGCCGCAGCGGGTGCTGACCTTCTGCTCTGCGATTCCACCTATGCTCTGCCGGAGCAGGCCGCGCAGGCCAAACAGTACGGCCACAGCACCTTCGGGCAGAGCGCAGCCCTCGCCGCCAAAGCGGGCGCGAAGCGGCTCTGGCTCGTCCACTATTCGCCCATGATCACCGACCCGGAAGAAGAGCTGGCCCAGGCGCAGAGCCTCTTCCCGGCGGCAGAGTGCGGCTATGACGGCAAGAGCATCACCCTGCAATATGAGGAGGCCGAAGAATGAACATCGTCCTGGAACCCGGTGCCTCCGCTCTGCTGGACGCGCTGCACCGGGCAGGTTTTGCGGCCTACGCCGTGGGCGGCTGTGTCCGGGACAGTCTGCTGGGCCTTGCGCCCCACGACTGGGACCTCTGCACCGCCGCCCGCCCGGAGCAGGTGATGGAACTGTTCGGAGAAAAGCAGTGCATCCCCACCGGATTGCAGCATGGCACCGTGACCGTGAAGCGGGACGGCAAGCTCTACGAGATCACCACCTTCCGCACCGAGGGCAGTTATTCCGATGGCCGCCACCCCGACAGCGTGGCCTTTGTACCCGACGTCCGGGAGGACCTGGCCCGGCGGGACTTCACCATCAACGCCATGGCCTACAGCGCCGAAGAGGGCTTGTGCGACCCCTTTGGCGGGCAGGAAGATCTGGCCCGGGGCGTGGTGCGGGCCGTCGGTGAGCCGCTGCGCCGCTTTGAAGAAGACGCTCTGCGCATCCTGCGTCTCTACCGCTTTGCGGCCCGGTTCGGTTTTGTTATCGACGAGGCCACCGAAGCGGCGGCGAAGCAGCTGGCCGCCCACCTCGACTGCGTGTCGGTGGAGCGCATCGAAGAAGAGCTGAACAAGCTTCTGTCTGCCCCGAAGCCGGGGGCGTATCTGGAGCCGGAAGTGCTGGCCTTCGTCCTGCCGGAACTGCCGCCCGACGATCTGTCGGAAGCCCGTGAGATCATAGATGCCCTTCCGGCAGGAGCAGAGGAAGTGACCACTCGTTGGGCGGCGCTGCTTCTGCCGCTGGGGGAGGATGGAACACGAAAGGCGCTGAAACGCTTGAAATGCTCCAATGCTGTGATAGATGGAGTATCAACACTTGTGAAGGAGAAAGCTCCCTGCACTCCTACGCTGTCGCTTCAAGCCAAACGACTTCTTGGCAAATACGACCTCCACACTGTGCAGCAGTTGACTGCCCTTTGGAGCGCTCTTCAACCGGAAAGAAAAGATGAATTTACCGCCCTGCAAAAAGAGGCCGAGACGCTGACCGCCCAAAGCGCCTGCTGCCGCGTCTCCCAGCTGGCCGTGAATGGCCGCAATCTGATGGCGGCGGGCGTCGCGCCCGGGCCGGGCCTGCGCCGCGCACTGGAAGCGCTGCTGGAAGAGGTCATCACCGGGCGGCTGCCCAACGAAAAAGCGGAACTTCTGGCCTTTGCGGCCAAATTTTCTGCGTCTTGACAAGAGAAAGAAGCTGCGGTAGTATTATACTACTGTTTTAGTATGTTATAATAGAAGAGGAACAGAATGACAGAAACACAGAACACTTCCCGCCGCCCCGGGGCGCTCATCGCCATGAGCGGCGGTGTGGACAGCTCGGTGGCGGCATGGCTCATGCAGAGGGACGGTTTCGACTGCACCGGCGTCACCATGCGCCTCACCCGTAACGAGGCCGTGAACACCGAGGGCCTGCACACCTGCTGCTCGGAGCGGGACATTGAGGACGCCGCCGAGGTGGCCTATGCGATGGATATTCCCTACGAGGTGCTGGATTTTACGGCAGACTTTCAGGAAAAGATTATCGACAAATTCATCCGGGTCTACGAGGCCGGCGGTACGCCCAATCCCTGCATCGACTGCAACAGATATATGAAGTTCGATCACCTGCTTCGCTGGGCGGAAGCACACGGACTGGATTATGTGGTCACGGGCCATTATGCCCGGGTGGAGCAGGACGAGGCCACGGGCCGCTGGCTGCTCAAAAAGGGTCTGGACGAGAACAAAGACCAGAGCTATGTGCTCTACAACCTCACGCAGGAGCAGCTGGCTCATGTCCGCCTGCCGCTGGGTGGTCTGCACAAGAGCGAAGTGCGCGCCATCGCCGAGCAGCAGCACTTTGTGAACGCCCGCAAGCACGACAGTCAGGACATCTGCTTCGTGCCGGACGGCGACTACGCCCGCTTTATGGAGGATTTCACCGGCAAGCACTACCCGGCGGGCGATTTCCTCGACGTCGGCGGCAGAAAGGTAGGCACCCACAGCGGCGCTGTGCGGTACACCATCGGCCAGCGGAAGGGCCTGGGCCTCGCCATGGGCGCACCGGTCTACGTCTGCGCCAAGGATATGCAGGCCAACACTGTCACGGTCGGCCCGGAGTCGGAGCTGTTCGATACCATCGTCTATGCGAACGAAGTGAACTGGATCGCCATCCCGGAGCTGAAAGGCCCCCTGCGGGTGACGGCCCGCACCCGTTATCATCAGACCGAACAGCCTGCCACCGTCTACCCGGCAGGGCCGGACAGCTTCCGTCTGGAATTTGACCAGCCTCAGCGCGCCCCCACCCCGGGGCAGGCCGTCGTGCTGTATCAGGGCGATGTCGTCCTCGGAGGCGGCACCATTACACAGGTGGCGAAGGGATAAGGGCAAGCCCGTGAATGTAAAAAGCAGAACCTAAAGGAGAAATGATATGCAAGACCAGTATTCCCGCACCCAGCTGCTGCTGGGCGCGGAAGCAATGACCAAACTGCACGATTCCCGCGTAGCCGTGTTCGGCGTGGGCGGCGTGGGCGGCTACACCGTCGAGGCGCTGGCCCGCAGCGGTGTGGGGGCTCTCGACCTGATCGACGACGACAAAGTCTGCCTCACCAACCTGAACCGCCAGATCATCGCCACCCGCAAGACGGTGGGCAGGTTCAAGGTGGATGTGGCCGAAGAGCGTGTCCACGACATCGACCCCAACATCAAGGTCACCACCTACAAGACCTTCTTTGGCCCTGAGACGCAGGACAGCTTCGATTTCAGCCAGTTCGACTACGTGGTGGACGCCATCGACACTGTCACCGGTAAAATTGCGCTGGTCATGAAGTGCAAGGAGGCTGGTGTCCCCATCATCTGCTCCATGGGTGCAGGCAACAAGATGGACCCTACCCGCTTCGAGGTCACGGATATTTATAAGACTTCCGTCTGCCCGCTGGCCAAGGTCATGCGCACCGAGTGCCGCAAGCGCCGCATCAAGCACCTGAAAGTCGTTTACTCCAGGGAGCCTGTCATGACTCCCATCGAGGATGACTCCATCAGCTGCAAATACCACTGCATCTGCCCTCCGGGTACCCAGCGCAAGTGTACCATCCGCCGCTCTGTTCCCGGCTCGAACGCCTTTGTCCCGTCGGTCGTGGGCCTCATCATCGGCGGCGAGGTCGTGAAGGACCTCGTGGGCTTTGTCCCCATGAAGGGCTGAATTTGATAGAATAAGAAAACGGCAGGTTCAATGAACCTGCCGTTTTCTTTGTTATGAGCTGATTTTTACTGCTCAGGAGCAGCGAATGCGATGGGGGGAGCACCAGCAGCTGCGTCCACGCTCTTCAGAGAGATGGGAGTGGTTTCGTAGTGCAGGGTCTCGAAGCTCTGGGTGCTGCCGTCCTCGGTGGTGAACTCGAGAACATAGGTCATGTCGCCCTGCTTGTCGGCCTCGACATCGCGGGTGATGACGACATTCACAAAGTCATCCGCGGTTTAGCCGCCGCTGCGCCAGCGCAAAGCCGACGGCGCTTGCCGCAAAGACGGCGTAATAGCTGACCAGCCGGTAGAACATCAGCAGGCTCATGGACGAAGCATCGGGGAGGAAGCTGCTGTACACCAGCAGGAAGGCTGTCTCCACCGAACCCATGCCCGCCACGTTGGGCAGGGCGTTGGAGACAAAGAGGGTCAGCGACGTCAGGAGCTGCACCTGCCAGAAGGTGAGTCCGGTATCCAGCTCCATGAACCGCAGCCCCATCCACGGCAGGCAGAAGAGCAGGAACAGCTTTACGAGATGCACGCCCAGAATGGCGGCACAGCGGGGCTTGTCCGCCAGCAGATGGCGGCTCTCGGTGCTCAGGGTGTCCAGCTGCTTGAGCCAGCTTTCCCGGCGCTCGGCCCAGCGGCCCGTGTCGGGCAGAAAATGCAGCAGCCACCGGGCTAGACGCTGCACCACCGGCAGGGCGCAGAGGGCGATGAGCCCCACGATGACGCCCGCCACGACAGCGTAGGCCCCGGGCAGATACCGCAGTACGCCGTCGGAGTGGGCCGCCATCCAGGGGCGGCCCGCCAGAAGCAGCACGGTGGCGTAAAGCAGGACAGCAGTCTTGTGGAAGACGTATTGCAGGGTCATCAGCCCCACGCCGGGGCCGACGTCCAGCCCGCGCCGGTGGAGATACCACGTCTGAAACGGCACCGACCCTGCGCCGAGGCCCACCACATTGCCGAAGGTCCCCGTCCATGCATTGTCGATACCCTGCCGCAGCGGGAAATGGGACAGGCGGCTGCGGACGATGAGCCAGCTGGATACGCCCTCGAGAAGCGGGTAGCTCAGGCCCACGGCCAGTGCCAGAAGCCCCTGCCCGAGGGTGAGCCGGCTCAGCGCCTCGGAGATCTCGGCCCAGTGCTCCCGGAAGATGAACACCACGATGCCGGTCAGCAGGGCCAGAACGCCCAGCGAGAGCAGGGTCTTTCGGCGCGAAGGGGCGGGGGAGGCGGACGAACTCATGCGGGGACTCCTTTCAAATTTCAACAAAAAACGGACTGGGATAAACTCTTAGGAGAGTATATCACAGTCCGGAGGGGTGTTTGTGAACAACTGCCAAATTTTTTGCCTCAGTTTCGGCAGAGTGATAAAGAACGGGGAGCTTATTCGCCGGTGAGCTCCTTTACAGCCTGTTGTAAACTGTCGGAAAACGCCTGCTTGGAGTAATGGCTCTCGTAAAGCTCACGGCAGGCGGGGCGCATGGCAGCCAGCTTTTCCGGGTGCTCGATGGCCCAGGCCAGCCGCTCGGCCAGCTTTTCGGGGTCGTCGTCCTCGTAGACGAAACCGTCCACGCCCTCGGTGATGAGCCCGGCGGTGCCGGTGTGCTCCGACACGATGGCGGGCTTGCCAAAGATGAGGCCCTCAGTGACGAAAGTAGGCATGGGGTCGTCGCGGGAGGCGCAGACGAGGCAGGTACACTGGGCCATCAGGCTCTTGATCTCGTCGCGGGTGAGCCGCTTGACATAAAAGACGTTGTCGGGGCAGTCAGCGGTCAAGCTCCGCACGGCGTCCATCATCTCAGCCTCTGCGGCCTTGCCCACGAAGAGGAAGGATGCCTTCTTCATGGTCTCAGGCGGCAGCAGCCGGATGGCCTTGCAGAAGATGTCCTGACCTTTCCGGTTCTCGAAGGAACCCACGGTGGCGAACAGAGGCCGCCCGCCCGCATAGCTCAAATCGTAGTGGGAGAACTTCTCGGCGGCGTAGTCCGGCAGGCCGTAGATGAGGGGCCGGATGTTGAACTCCGGCCGCACCGAGTGCATGGCGTTGGCGGCGTGGCTGCCGACGGAGTAGAGCCGGATATTTTCGCCCAGCTCTCTGGGGATCTGGTGGGCGATGTGGGGGTAGCCTGCAAAGGCATCGTGGAGCCACCAGAGCACCGGCACACGCGCACCGCTCAGGGCGCGGACGGCCCGGGCCTCCACGACGGTGTTGGCCAGAACGAGGTCGGCGCAGAGGGCCAGCCCCCAGAGCAGGGGAGACTGGACACAGCCCTTGCGGGTGATGACGGTAGCTCCCGCCTCGAGGAAGAGCGGCATGGAGCCGCCGTCCTCAGGGCCGAGGACGACCACTTCGTAGCCCATGCTGCGCAGCACCGGCACGGCGCTCACCAGCACGATGGGCGCACCGGTCATGTCTAGCAGGTGGCTCATGATAAAGACGCGCTTCCCCTTTACAGACCAGACGTCTTCGGCGCAGATGTCCCGCTCATAGTGGGCCAGCGCCAGCGGGAGGCAGACGTGGCTGCGGCTGAGCTTCGCCGCCAGCGTCAGCAGTTCGACGGGATTTTCCGGGTCGCGGGCTTCCGCCTGACAGCGGCGCAGCAGCTCCCGGGAGACGAGTGCGCAGCCCGGGCAGGCTGCAAAGCCCTGACTGTGGTAGAGGGTGGTGACGCCTGAGTAGCCGAAGACGGCGTCGCTGGTGACGTAGTCTGCGCCGCTGTGCAGTGCGTCCGCAAAGCAGGAAAGGGCCGTGGACATCAGGAAAAGGTCTTCCCTGACCAGAAGCACACCGGCGGCGCTGCCGAGGGCTTCGGGGCGGAGGCTGTCCGTCAATAAAAATTTGCGGTGGAGCTGGTCCTGCAGGGAAGCTTTCAGGGCGGCGTTCCGCCCCGGCGCATAGACGCCGAGAAAAACTTCCTGGGTATCGAGATATTCCTGTTTGGCGAGCTGAGCCCGCTGCAGAGTGGTATAACTGCTGTACATCGTATCCTCCTCTCCGCAGGCAGGCTCAATGGCTGCGATGGAACAGCCCCAGCAGGCGGCGCAGGGGCAGCGTGAGTTTCCAGCTGCTGGAAGAGAGGATGTTTTCCAGCGAGCTCTCGTAGGCTTTGCTCCGGGCGCTCAGCTCGGCGTTGGCCTGATGCAGCTCGGAGAGATTCTTCTGCAGGGCCTCGATGGTCTGCTTCTGGTCAGCCGTAGTTTTTTCCAGCTGGTCGAGGTGCTTCTGCTCGCAGACGCGGGTCTTCTGGAAATACTGTACGCCCTCGAGAACGGCGGCGAACAATGGGTCGTCAGCCAGCGGCTCCAGCGGGAAGTAGCAGTAGCTCACGCCCAGCTTCATCCCGGCGGGGAAACGGTTCAGACCTTCCAGCATGAAATTCGGGTCGTTGTTGAGGAACAGGATGCCGTCGCCGTGGAGCGGCACACCGTTCACCGGGCGGCAGAGGATGCGGTCATCCGAGAAGACGAAATCGGTGATGCAGCAAGGCAGTTCACCGGGGTCGAGACGGAGATTGAACGCGGCCTCCGGCAGCTCGAAGGTCGCTGTCACCATGCCGTTCAGCTCGTCGTATTCGTAGTCCGGGGCCTTGACGGTGTCTTTCTGGGAAAAGCCGAACCCGGCATCATAGTAAAGCAGCGGCTGCACCAGAGCAGGCGAGTCGGTCTGCCTCTCTCTCTGGGGGTGGGCAGCATAGAAGGTCTGCAGCTGCTTTTCCAGCTCAAGGCAGCGCTGGGCCAGCCGCGAAGTGCCTTCGTCTGCAAGTTTGAGCTGTTGTTCAAGGTCCGCAATGCGGCTGCGCAGAGCCGCTTCAGGAGTTTCATTCATCATTACCGGGGCCTCCTCCAATTTATCGCAAGGCGTACAACCCGCGCTGCAAGCCCATGCATCAAAAGTAACTATAGTCTACCCTCAAAATGGCTGGATACCAAAGCGCAGGAATTTCAGTGTTTTGCCGCATAGCGGCGGGTCTTGCTCCGCTGCCGGGGCTTGTCCGCAGGCTTTCCACCCCGAAGCTTCCGGCCAAGCTCTTTGCGGCGCATCAGAAGTTCGGTGACGGCGAAGATGGACACAAGCGAGAACACGAACTGCAGCAGCATCCCCTGCACCGGATGGTCAGCATACTTTGCAGCCATCAGATACCACGGGATGGCCGTCAGCTCCACAGTGTGGATGCAGAAGATGAAGAGCGAGCGCCGGCCCACCCACTCGATGGCATGGGAGATGGGGCCGTCCACTCGGCGCTGCCATTTCAAAAAGAGCCGGATGATGCCGTAGCCCACTGCGCCATCCAGCAGGATGCTCAGCGGCCCCATCGTCCACTCACCCAGCGAAACGCAGTCGGTGCTCTGGGTCAGCAAAACGCCCGCGACGACGCCCAGCGCAGCCGCGATGAGTCCGGCTTTGGCTCTGCCGGAGAGGGGAGTTTCGAAAAGGCGGCGCTTCTTGGCCAGATAGCCGATGTAAAGGTAGGGCAGCGACACCATGCCCTGTGCGATGCAGAAAGGAGCCTCCCACACCAGCGTGACGCCCCAGCCAAGCAGGGTGACGCCGACGACTGCGGGGGTTATGTACCGCTCGGGGAAAATCTCGAGCAGCACGTCCAGCAGCACCCACGCCAGCATCAGAGCCACTAAGTACCACATGGGTCCGCAGGAGAAAAACTGCTGCCCGAAGTAAGTGGCCGTGTGGGGCAGACCTAACAGGAAACCGCCTAAGACCTTGGCCGATTCTGAGATGGCAGCATCCCACGAGCCGAAAGCTGCATGGTGAATGAAAGCGTGGAGCACCGTGGTGGCCAGTGCAGTATAAACGTAAGGCTTGAGCAGGGTCTTGAGCTGCTGCTCGATGCATTTGTGGATGGAGCGCTTGCGGAAGCCGTAGCCGCTGGCAATAAAAAAGGCGGCCATCAGCGCTTCGCGGTAAGCGAACAGCGCGAACGCGAAAGGGGTGACGTCGTTGGCGCCGAGGGGGTAAAGCTCTGCCGTGTGGGCAAAGACGATGGCCAGCATTCCGATGCCTTTCAGCAGGTCGAACATGCCAAGGCTGCTTACAGTGCGGGGCTTGGTGCCTTCCATGAAAAGGGTCCTCCTTGTGCGCCATTCGTCCCGGAGGCCCCGGAAGGCCGTGTTTTAGGCGCGATAAATAAAAATATGAAGCTCAGCGGGGAGCTTTTTTGCCAAATGATATAAACAGTATAATGCTTTTTGGGCTTGCTGTCAATTTGATAAGGACTCGACCTCCGGGTGAAGTTTCGTCCTGACGAAAAAAGTGTATCACAGCTTTTCGCACATCGCAACAAAAGGAAAGAATTACATCTGCCTGCACAAGTTAAATGCAAGCTCAAGTTGCATATTTGTGCAATTAAATCTTGCGTTTACGCTCTGCTTGCGGTATACTGTTGCCATGAGGAGCCGTGCCAAAGTTTTCCTCGAACTGCCAGAGATTCGGAATGCCTCTGGAAGGTGAATGAAAAAAGTGCTGAGCTGAAAATTTGACAAAAAAGGAGAAAGACCGATGGCTGAATACATCAAAGTACCCGCAGGCGTATACGACATGGTGACCCGCTGCATGGAGCAGGAGTTTCCTGATCATGTGGCCATCCGCTATGTGGCCGAGGACGGCAAGACCGTCGTGGAGAAGAAGTATCGCGAGTATGCGCAGGACATCCGCCGGATGACGGCCTATCTCAAGGCCGAAGTGCCGGACATCAAGGGCCAGCGCATCGTTCTGCTGAGCCGGAACTGCTATGAATTCTGCGTGGCGTCCTACGGCATCATCCTCGCCGGCGGCGTTCTCGTGACCCTGAACCAGAAAAAGACCTGGGAGGAGCTGGAATATGAGCTGGGCCTCGTGGAGCCTGCCCTCATCCTGAACGACGGCATCGACTACGGCTGCCGCGCCGAGCTGGAAGCCGCCTACGGCCCGAAGCTCCGCTCCATGGACTGTTATAAAGAGACTGCCCCCGGCGAGCTGACCAACTGCGTGGGCCATGATGATTTGATGATGCTGATGTTCACCTCCGGCACCACCGGACGCAGCAAGGGCGTCATGCTCTCGGAGCGGAATATGTGCGCCAGCCTGCACACCTATTCGGAGGTGGCAGAGAACTGGATCACCAACCGCCTCCCGGCAGGCCAGAAGCTGCCGCTGAGCCATATGACCCTGCTGCCCCTCTTCCACATGGCCTGCTTCGTCTGCGTTATGTCCTACCCGCCTGCCGGATGGGCTCTGAACCTCTGCGGCGACATCCGCGACTTCTACCGCGACCTGGGCCTGATGCACAGCGACGTCATGGCCTCGGCCCCCATGCTGGTGGAGACCATCTACAACGACATGAAGCGTGGCCGCGTCAGCCGTCTGAACGGCCTGTGGGACCTGTGCTGCTCTTCCGCTGCCCTCGACCCCAAGATGCTGCTGGAGCTGGCCCAGAACGGCTTTGTCGTCAACCAGTGCTACGGTATGACCGAGACCTTCGGCGACGGCATCCTGAACTTTACGCAGGTCGAAAAGCACATGAGTGCCGTGGGCAAGCCCGACGACCACGTTCAGTATAAGCTGGACGAGACCGGAGAAATTTGCATCAAGGGCGACTGCGTGATGCTGGGCTACTACAAGGACCCCGAGGCCACGGCAGAGGTCATCGACGCCGACGGCTGGTTCCACACCGGCGACCTGGCCCGGATGGATGAGGAAGGCTTCTATTACATCACCGGCCGCAAGAAGAACCTTATCATCCTCGCCAGCGGCGAGAACGTCAGCCCCGAAGAGCTGGAAAAGAAGCTGGCCCTCTGCCCGGCCATCACCGAGTGCATCGTGAAGGAGAAGGACCAGAAAATTTGTGCCGTCATTTACTGCCCTGAGGATAAGCAGGAAGAGGTCAGAGCCTTCGTCATCGAGGTGAACCGCAGCCTGCCGCTGTATAAGCGCATCAGTGCCGTGGAGTTCACCGTTGAGCCCCTGCCCCGCAACGCTCTGGGGAAACTGCTGCGCAAGTAACAAGTAAGAAGAAACAGTGAAAAGGATACGCCGCGTAGTTGCATTTCTCTGCCGAAACAGGTATTATTACTCTGAGGCAGAATATGTCAAATGCCGGCGTTTCGCTGCAATAAAGAAAAACAGCAAGGAGCGACAAAAATGATAAATACTGTATATGAGCTCATCACGGACGTCATGGCGAAGCAGTACCCCGACCGGGTGGCTTTCCGCTATGTGGCCGCCGATGGCAAGACTGTGGTGGAAAAGACCTACGCCCAGTATGTGCAGGACATCCGCAGGGCCGTTACTTATTTTAAGGAGAATATCCCCGACATCAAGGGCAAGCGTGTCGGCATCATGAGCCGCAACTGCTATGAGTACGGTGTCAACAGCTTCGGCGCTATCCTCGCCGGGGCCGTCGTCGTGACCATCAACCAGAAAAAGACCTGGCCCGAGCTGGAATATGAGCTGGGCCTTGCCGAGCCTTCCCTCATCGTCAACGACGGCATCGACTATGGCTGCCGCCCCGACATCGAGGCCGCCTACGGCGATAAACTCCGCCCGATGGACGCCTTCAAGGACAGCGCGCCTGCAGAGCTTGTTGACTGCGTGGGCCATGATGATTTGATGGTGCTGATGTTCACTTCCGGCACCACCGGCCGCAGCAAGGCCGTCATGCTCTCGGAGCACAACTTTTTTACCACTGTGGAGTGCCAGGTCAAATTCGGCGACGCCATGCTGGACTATAAGCACGAGCATATGCCCGAGGACAAAGACGACGTCCTGAGCAACTTCGCCATCCTGCCCCTGTTCCATCTGGGTACGTTCATCTGCCTCTTCGTTTGGGCCTGCAAGGGCTGGGCGCTGAACCTCTCCGCCGACATCCGCGACTTCTACCGCGACCTCGGCCTGATGCACAGCGATGCCATCGCTGTGGCTCCCATGTTGATGGAGGCCATCTATAAAGACGTCAAGCGGGGCCGCCGCGCCCGCCTGAACGGCGTCTGGAACCCCTGCGGCTCCTCTGCCATGTTTGACGGCGCCATGCTGGCCGAGCTGGCACAGCAGGGCATGATGATCACTCAGGTGTACGGCATGACCGAGACCTGCGGCGACGGCATCATTAACTACGAGCAGGACGAAAAGCACATCCGCGCCGTGGGCAAGCCCGACGACCACGCCGAGTACAAGCTGGACGAGACGGGCGAAATTTGCATCCGCGGCGGCTGCGTCATGCTGGGCTATTACAAAGACCCCGAGGCCACCGCAGAAGTCCTCGACGCCGACGGCTGGTTCCACACCGGAGACCTGGCCCGTGTGGACGAGGACGGCTTCTATTACATCACCGGACGCAAGAAGAATATCATCATCCTCGACAACGGTGAGAACGTCAGCCCCGAAGAACTGGAAAATCTGCTGTCCAAGTGCGAGGCCGTCAAGGAATGCATCGTCAGGGAGAAGGGCAAGAAAATCTGTGCCGTCATCTACTGCGGCGAGGCCGACCAGCAGACCGTCCGCGACTTCATCACTGAGACCAACCGCACCCTGCCGCTCTACAAGCGGATGAGCGCCGTGGAGTTCAGCACTGAGCCTCTGCCCCGCACCGGCACCGGCAAGCTGCTGCGCAAGTAAGAATAAACCGGGCAGGCTGCGGAATACTGGAAAAGAGCCGCAGCCGCCTTTAATGGAATTACGAAAGGAAGATTCAAACTATGGAAAGAACCGAGATCGTGTCCCAGATCCTTGCAATTCTGGAAGATGTTGCAGAAATTTCCCCCGATGATGTCAACGAGAACAGCGTCTTGATGGACGATCTGGACCTGTCGTCCATGGAGATCCTGACCGTCGTCGCCGACCTGGAGGAGACTTTCGGCCTGCGCATCCCCGAAAAGGAGCTGCGCAACTTCGTCACCGTCAGCGATTTGGCCGACTATCTGGCCGCACACGCGGGGGAATAAGGAATGGATGCCGAACAGCGCTCTGTTTTTCAGGGTATCGTTTACTATTACCGCGAAAACATGGTCAACTGCCGCTATCAGGTCACGCTGAAAGATGCCGTGGACGGTGCGCTTTTGCAGCAGGCTCTGGATGCGGCCCGGGCAAAGGCTCCCTACTATTTCCAGAAGCCGGTGTGGGAGAAAAAGCTGCTCCACCTCGAGCCGTCGGACGCCCCCTGTCTGGTGCGGCAGGGCAGCGCAAAGCCCGAATTTCCGGACGAGAACGGCTTTACTGTTGCCCTGAGCTATGAGGGGAAAGTCGTCTACTTTGACTGGTTCCACTTCCTGACCGATGGCCGGGGCATAGCACCCTTCATGACCATGGTGCTGCAGTTCTACTGCAACCTGCGGTACGGCACGGCTTTCGAGGGCCAGACCCTTGAGACGGACCCTGCCTACGACATCGAGGACATCCTTGCAAAGTACCCCGAGAGTCAGGTGGCCAACGATATGCAGCGCCCCGTGGTGCAGACCTTTGAAGAGACGCCCACCTGCTGCCGCATCCGGCTGGAAAAGGCGGGGCTTGTGGACGCCGCCCTCCGCTGCGGCGTCAAGCCTTTCAGTACCCTCACGGCCCTGCTCTGTAAGGCGGTGCGGGCGTATCTGGACAAGGACGAGGTGCTCTACAGCTACTCGACAGACGCCCGCGACGCGCTGGGCGCGCCGAACGCCCTCTACAACTGCGTGGCCTCCTTCCAGCGCAAGCTGCCGCTGACGGCAGATGCCCCGCTGGCCGAAGTGGCCGTGGGCGTGGACGCTGACCTGAAAGAGAACCTTTCCGCTGAGCGAAAACTGTTCCGTATTGCGGAGCAGATGGGCTGGGTCTACCGGGTCTACCAGCAGAAAGCCAGCCTCAGCATCAAAAAGCGCATCTTCCAGATGGGCGAGTACATCAGCGGCTTCCCGGCGGACTTCTGGGTGAGCTATCTGGGCGACCCCTTCGCCCCGTCCAGCCCGGAACTGACCCGGTACATCGAGGACTTCCAGACCTGGGTGCCGGCGGACGGCGCTTCCATCGGTCTGGAATGCACCAGCCTGCATGGCATCATCACCCTCTGCGTCAAGAACAAGGTGCCGCGCCCCGGCTTTGCCGAGGCTCTGCGCGCCGCGTTCGAGGCCGAAGGCATCAAGGTGCTGGAAGCCGCAGAGCTGGGCGCAGACAATACATAAGATCAAACCTCTCCGTCACGCCGGCGGCGTGCCGGAGCGGAGCTCGGAAGAGCACCCGTCTGAGC
>NZ_JBBNIH010000133.1:0-8915 GCF_040094125.1 Faecalibacterium longum | reverse complement strand
TTGCCAATGTCAATCAGTTCATCCAGACGCTGCCGCAGATCTTCCATGTCGGCGGCGTAGACCTTGCCGCACTCGTTGGCACGCTTGGCGTACTGATTCAGATTGTTGCTACAATTCTGGAGCAGATAAGCCATTCGGCGTAGCTGCGGCAGATCGAGATTTAGGCAGTATCCATCCAATGCCATTTTGCGGATATAGGCACTCAAGCTGCGGATGCCCATGCTGAACATCTTTTCATAGATGCGGTTCTTTTCTGTTTTGGTCAGGCGCAGGATGATGATTTCATCCCGTTTCTCTTTCATCGTGCATCACCATCCTTATCATAGTAGCTGCGGAACGGTTTGACAGGCTCCGACTGATTGGTCTTTTCCCCCAGTGCAGCCAGCACAGACGGACGAGTTGCAGGTGTTTCGGTTTCCTCGGTTTCTTCGGGAGCATCCTGCGAGGAACTGCGGTCACGGTCGATGTTCAGCAAGGCGTTCAATTCAGCAAGGCGGGCAGACTTTTCGGCCAGTTCTTCCTCCTGTGCAAAGGGCTTTGCCACTTCGACCTCTGCGGCCTGCTTCTGCTGTTCAAGGTTTTGCAGAGCATTTTCGGCATCTGCAATACGGTCAGCGAAATTGTCGATGGCATTGTCCAGACGAGTGATATTGCCGCGCGCATCATCGCCCAGCGACACCGGGTAACTCAACTCTGCCCGGAGTACGGCCTGATGCTCATTTTTGAAGCTGTCGAATCGAATGTTCAGTTCAAAGCCACGGTAGGTGCCCAGCAGCATCATATCAGCATTGGGCATCTCCTGCCGAGCCAGCAGCAGCCGTTCGCCTGCAGCCTTTTTGTCATCGTACACCATGCCCTTGATGGTCATGCCGCAGAAGTTTTCTTTGTCCTGCGGGTGTGTTGCTGCAATATGTGAATCCTGTTGTAAAGCAGCAATGCGGGTTTTCTGTTTCTGGATCTCCTCCGGGAAAGTTTTGAGCAGCTTATCCTCCAGACGATATTTCTGATTCTGGAAGTCTCCGCGCAGCACCTTCAATTTTGCTACCTGCACGTCCAAGTCCATCTTTTCCCGGATGCGAGGGTCGCCTGCACACAGAGCCTTGATTTCTGCGTAAGATAAAGCCTGTTCGTCAATATCATCGCAAGATCGCATAGGCGATTTGCTCGTCATGATCTGCGAGATAAACTTCTGTTTATTCTCAAGGGTCTGATAGAGGTAGGCGTCAAATGTCGATTCCGTGACGTAGTTATAGACGTAAACTTGTTTGTTTTGGTTGCCTTGGCGGATGATTCTGCCGTTACGCTGGGTCATATCGGACGGACGCCAGCCTACATCCAGATGATGCACCGCTACGAGCAGCGTCTGGACGTTGGTGCCAGCTCCCATCTTTGCAGTGCTGCCCAGCAGCACACGCACCTGTCCGCTGCGTACCTTGGAGAAAAGTTCTGCTTTCTTGTTCTCTGTATCTGCGTTGTGGATGAACTCGATCTCCTGTTCGGGCACACCGGCGTTGAGCAGCTTGGTGCGAATATCATCATAGACGTTGAACGAACCGTCCCCCTTGGGAGTAGACATATCGCAGAAAATCAACTGGGTCAGCTTCTGCTCCTTGGTGTCGTTCCAGATGCGCAGGACGTTGTTGACGCAGGCGTTCAGCTTGCTGTTGGGGTCATCGGGCAGAGCGGAATTCATCAACCGCTGGTCAAGCCCGATTTTGCGGCCATCCGATGTGATTTTCAGCATATTGTCCACCGAGGGGTCAACAGAACCGCTGTGGACTTCGGCTGCACGTTCGCTCAACGCCTGCACCATATCCTGTTGGATTTCCGAAGGCTTGACCACCACCGTCTCAAATTTTGCATCAGGCACCGGGAGATGAAGCTGGTCGCTGGTCTTGATATCTGCTGCTTCTTTGAACATCGCCATCAGTTCAGGCAAGTTGAAGAACTTCGCAAAACGAGTGCGTGCACGGTATCCGGTGCCTTCGGGCGCAAGTTCGATGGCAGTAGTAGTTTCACCAAAAGTAGAAGCCCACGCATCAAAATGGGTCAACCCTTTCTGCTGCAAGGTGTTGTACTGGAGGTAGCGCATGAGGGTGTACATCTCGGTCATACTGTTGCTCAGGGGTGTACCCGTTGCAAAAATCACGCCACGGCCACCGGTGATTTCATCCAGATAGCGGCACTTGCCGAACATATCGCTGGATTTTTGTGCCTCGCTCGTACTCAAACCTGCGACATTACGCATTTTCGTATACAAGTAGAGGTTCTTAAACGCTTGGCTCTCATCCACAAACAACCTGTCTACGCCCAATTGTTCAAACGTAACCACATCATCTTTACGGTCTGCGCCTTGCAGCTTTTCTAGTTTCTGTTTCAGAGACTTGCGCAGCTTTTCCAGTTGCTTTACTGTGAAATGCTCGCCAACCTGTGCTTTCGCTTCTTCGATGGCCTCCTCGATTTCATCCATCTGTTCCTGAATCAGACGCTCCTGTCGTTCTGCGGACAAGGGTATCTTTTCAAACTGGCTGTGTCCGATGATAACTGCATCATAATCACCGGTCGCAATTCTCGCACAGAATTTTTTTCGATTACCGGGTTCAAAATCTTTCTTGCTGGTAACCAGCAGCTTCGCATTGGGGTACAGACGTAAAAACTCGCTGGCCCATTGTTCCGTCAAATGGTTTGGCACGACAAAAAGACTTTTCTGACACAAGCCCAGACGTTTCAGTTCCATAGCTGAAGCCGCCATCTCAAAACTCTTGCCAGCACCGACTTCGTGCGCCAAAAGGGTGTTGTACCCATACAGCACATGGGCAACCGCATTGCGCTGATGCTCTCGCAAATTGATCTCCGGGTTCATGCCCACAAAATGAATGTGACTACCGTCATACTCACGGGGGCGGGTGCTGTTAAAAAGCTCGTTGTACTTTTTTACCAGTAGGGCGCGTCGCTGTGGATCTTTCCAGACCCAGCCAGCAAATGCGTCCTTGATGGCCTGCTGTTTCTGCTGGGCGAGGGTGGTTTCGTTTTGATTCAGCACACGCTTTTCTTTCCCATTCTCCTCGATGGTATCATAAACGCGGCTGTCACGCAAATTCAAGGTATCCTCCAAAATCTTGTAGGCGTTGGCTCGGCGGGTACCGTAGGTTTCAGTGGCCATAATGTCACCAAAGCCAGTAGCAGATTTATTGCTGATCCGCCATTCGGAAGTGTAAGGGGAGTAGCGAACGGTGATGGCATTGTTGTAGCGGATACGATAGGGCGGCTGAAAAGTTTCCATCATAAACTGTTGTACGATAGAGGGGTCAAGCCATGTGGCACCCAAACGCACATCAATTTCAGATGCCTCCAGATCTTTGGGCTGTGCCTTGGTCAGTGCGTCCACATTAACCTTGAACTCCGGGTGACTTTCCGCAGCAAGCTGTGCCATCCGCAGCTTATCGCGTACATTACCCGAAAGGTATTCGTCCGCAGTCTGCCAGCCCGCTTCCGGGTCGGTGGGGTCGGCGGCAGGGTCCTTGAAGATCACACCAGACAATTCAGTGGTGATGCGCCCGTACTCGTCGGGTGTGCCCAGCAGTTCTGCCATATAGGGCAAGTCCACCTTGCCATGCTCCCCGATGGACACCGCCAACGCTTCACTGGGGGTATCCACGCTGGTAACGGTGCGCTCCGGGCGAATCGTCCGTTTCGTGAACATCGCTGCCTTAGATTTAAGCTGCCCCTGCTCGTCCAGATTTTCCAGCGAACACAGCAGATAGTAGGAGGAATCCTGCTCAAATAGCCGCCCGTTTTTGCGGTCGTTCAGCAGACCGTACTTTGCGGTAAAGGCATCGTAGGCGGCGTTCAGCTTTGCCTGTGTCTCCTTAATGTCCTCGTCCGGGAAGTCGTTCAACTGCTGGTCGATCAGGTCATTGACGATCTGCCGCAGCTCCACCATGCCGGTGACACGCCCCTTGGCGGTTTCGGACAGTTCCACCTGTGTCATCACGGAATTTTCCCGGTAGAACACTTTGCCGTCCACCACGGTGTAGGAGAAGTTCTTGACCTCCGGATCAGCAGGGAGCGTCTTGCGCTCTGCCTCGGCATCCGCAATATCTGGCGTTTCCACCTCGACTTCGGTGTACTGACCCTCAATATGCTGTACCGCCTCGGCAAGCTGGTCTGCAAGGCTGGTACCTTCAAGGGGCGCAACGGTCAGGTCGTGACCGTATTGGGTGCTTTCCAGTTCCAAATTTCCCAGCACCATCTCCGGGTGGTCTACGAAATACTGGTTGATGGCAAAGCCATCCTCCGTTTTGCCCAACTGCACCCATGCAGGCTCAATGTCCGCAGGGCGGTCACGCTTCTGCAAAAAGATAATGTCACTGACAACATCCGTGCCAGCGTTGGCACGGAACGCATTATTTGGCAGACGGATGGCACCCAACAGATCGGCACGTTCTGCCATGTGCTTGCGGGCGGTGCTGTCCTTACTGTCCATGGTGTAACGGCTGGTGACGAACGCCACCACGCCGCCCGGACGCACTTGGTCGATGGCTTTCGCAAAGAAATAATTGTGGATGGAGAATCCCAGCTTGTTGTACGCTTTATCGTTGACCTTGTACTGACCGAAAGGTACGTTGCCCACCGCTAAATCGTAGAAATCACGGCGGTCGGTGGTTTCAAAGCCAGCCACGGTAATGTCTGCCTGCGGGTACAGTTTTTTCGCAATACGCCCGGTGATGCTGTCCAGTTCCACACCGTACAGGCGGCTGTCCTGCATAGAGTCCGGCAGCATCCCGAAAAAGTTTCCCACACCCATGGACGGTTCCAGAATGTTACCACTGCGGAAACCCATGCGCTCCACGGCATCGTAAATGCCACGGATCACGGTGGGGCTGGTGTAGTGGGCGTTCAGGGTGCTGGAACGGGCGGCGGCGTACTCGTCCTCGGAGAGCAGCCCTTTCAGTTCCGTGTACTCTTTTGACCAGTTGCTCTTATCCGGGTCAAAGGCATCCGGCAGACCGCCCCAGCCCACATACTGCGAAAGCACTTCCTGTTCCTCGACGGTGGCTCCACGGTGTTCCTGTTCCAACTGAAACAGGGTGCGGATAGCTGCAATATTCCGGGCGTATTTCTGCTTTGCACCGCCCTCGCCCAAATGCTCGTCCGTGATGTGGAAATTCCCGGCAGCTTCCGGCGCAGATTCAGCATTCAGGGCTTCATCCAAGGCAGTAGCATCCGGGAAGGTCTGCACTTTTCCGTCCATCACGGCAGAAATGGGCAGCGCATCCAGTTCTTCGTCCGTCAGCTCCGGCATGACCTGCCGCAGACCGTCCTCGAATTGTTGCTTATTGATTACTTCGTTATCCCACGACTGTCCCTGTGCGCTGGTGTCAATGCGAACATCCGCTTCGCCTACATAGCCGATTTTGCCTTCGATGGTTCGGGTAGGAAGGTCTACCACAACATCGTCCCCGACCTTATAATCAACGGCCTTTTCGGGAGCAGCGTCAAGGGCCTCGTCCTGCTGTTCGTACAATTCCCGGACAACAGATAGCGGTTCTTCCCGAAAAATTGGCACCCGCAGGTCGGCCAGTGCCATATCCTGCAAGGAAACCTTGCCCTTATCAAAATCCACTCCGTCAATCCGAAATTTCCGGCCATCCATATTGATGATGGAGCCGATGGGCAGATAGTCCTCTTTGTGCAGATGTTTAGTCTGGTGATGAGTCCCATCTTTGTTCAATCCGGCAAGGTAAACATCATTGCCCGCAGACCACAATTCTTTTGACTTTCTTGCCCATAAGATAGGTGGAAAGCCTGTGACCTGAACTTCGCCCAGTGCTGTTTCTCTCGTAAACAAAGCACTGTTGAGAACTTTTGCGACCTTGGCAGCATCTTCTCCATAGAACATAAAATTGCCGCCAGCTTCAAATCCAACCAGAGTATCCGGGTGCTGCGCCTTTAATGCAGTGTATTCGGCTGCACTGGCGGCGTTCAGTTCAAGGGGAAAGTCGATGGCTCTTCTTTCTTTGTCCGACAGGTAGCGGTCAGACTGAATCATCAGGTCAATATATTTTTCGACCCGATCCCAGCGGAGAAGCACTTTCTGATGGTCGGGATAATGCTCAAACGTCAGACCCTTGCTGTCATGGTCAAGCCAACCACTGCTTCCGTCCAGATAAGTGTGTGAAGAACCGCCGGGGCCATACGGTGCATATTCTTTGGCAAGAGCTTTTGCCCGGAGTTTTCGGTCAGGCTGCAACTGATAAATTTTCCATATCCGAAGTTTGCTGCCTTCAACATTGGAACCTCTCCGCAGCGCATTTTCAATCTCCGCCTGCGACAAAACAAAAGCGGAGGGCGATTTTTTGCCCTCCGCTTGGTCGATGGATTCAATTTGTTTGGCTTCGGTGGGAATGTGGGCATCGAAGAAACTTAACTGTAAATCAGTTCGTTCAGCACCAGTTCCTCTGCCTGTGCCCGCAGGCTGTTCATGTGCTGCACCCACGCCAGCTGATTCTGCTCCTTGTCCGGGGCCGGGGTCTGTTTCAAAAGCTGTGCCATGGTCTGCTGCATCCGGCTCTCTGCCGTCTGCTCCACCTCCATCAGGTGCGGGTACAGGCTCCCATTCAGGAGCATCGTGTGGTACAGCACCGGGCGATGCTCCTTCAGGTACGTCCGGCGCAGCCTGCCGTACTTGCCCAGCGGCTTCCGGGGCTGGTTCAGGGTCAGGTTCGGGAGAAGGTAATCCCCGACGGTCGAGTAGGTCACGTTCCTGCTGTTCGTATTCATATTGGCTCCTTTCTGCATTGCGGCGGCGAATGGTAGTTTTCACGGTGCGCTCGATGTTCCGCAGCACCTCCCGGCTCATGTCGCTGACGGCTGCGCCGAGGGCGTAGACACTATCCGGGGTGGAGAAATTGTAGATTGCCTGAAAATCGTCCTTGTCGAACCACCCGGCAGGCTCAAAGCCACAGCGTTCCAGCAGCGTGTAGGTGACACTGATGGTGGCGGCGCTTTTGAACTGCATCTCCACTCCGGCTTCATCATAATCCATCAGAAGCGAACCGTCAACGATGGCGAGAATGTCACCACTGTTGTTGTCCCAGTAATCTGCCACCAGTTTCCCGGCAACATCCGCAAGCTGCTGGCTGACACGCTCCCCGCTGATGCCGTAGGTCTTGCTCAACATTTCCGAAACCGGCTGTTTCAGGTCGTCATTGTACTGCCACATCTCCGGGTCACGGGAATTGCGGCGCACCCCGGTGTCGCTTACGTCAAAAACGTAGTGCAGTCGAGGGAATCCGCTGGATTCGTCCAGCAGAGCGATGCCCTTAGAGCCACGCCTGACATAGCGGTTCATCCGGTTGCGCCAAATGTCAAATTCGGCGCAGGCGGTGGCATCGGGCCGCTGAGCGTAGATCATGAGCTGGTCTGCAAAGGGGTACTTGTACAGCCGAGATGCGGTGGTCAGGTAGTCCGTCCAGCTTTCCCAGTACCGGGTCAAGCCGTTGGCCGTGCGCTGGGCAAGGGCGAGGTATTCTTCGGTTTTGCTTGGCATTTTAGCCTCCTTTCAGCTCTGCGATAAACAAAAAAGCGAGCGGCCTTTTCAGGTCACTCGCTTATGGAATTAAAACTGGTTTTAGTATAGCATGAATCGAAGCGTTCTATCAAAACCTCACTTTTGAGGGTTTCAAAAACTGGAACCGCAAAGTTTCGATTTCAAAGCAAGAACGTTCTGACGAATCTGCTCCATGACTGCCTTGAATTCATCATCGCTTTTCCCGGTAGGGTCATCCAGACCCCAATTCTCATCAAAAGGTCTGCCAATGAAAGGGCAGCTGACGTTGCAGCCCATGGAAATAGCGATATCCGGCTTTGGAATTGCAGAAATCAGCTTGGAATACTGTGTCTTTTCCATGTCGATGCCATATAGTTCTTTCATCAGGCGCACAGCATCCTGATTGATCTGCGGTTTGGTTTCGGTTCCAGCCGAGTAGCTTTCAAACACATCTGCGGCCAGTACCTTGCCAAAGGCTTCGGCAATCTGACTGCGGCAGGAATTATGGACACAGATAAAGGCGATTTTGGGTTTTGACATATAGGTGTTCCTTCCCCACAAACTGGAATTTGACTAATCCTACATGTGCATCATATTACACTCATGTAATTATCCTCTACATAAACAGCTTTTCCATCAGCAAGCTTAATCTCATCTTTGCCGTTCGGTAATACTGTTGTTTCAGAACCATTCCAATGGGGGATAATAGGATTGTCAATAATATGTAATCCATCTGTTAAATTTCCCGCCGCATACATACTTCCTGCACTGATTCCGACATATATAAGTCCGTTTTTAATTGCATTATTAAGTATTCTATCAAAACCAGTTCTAGACATTTCACGACAAAGCACAGATACATCACCACCACTGACAAAAACAGCATCAAATTGGTTTAATTCTTCAAAAGTTAATAGCCTTGTAAGCATAAACGGGGTTGTAACATACGAAGAATAGGTTCTTTGATAGTCTTTTGAAAGAATTAATTCCAGATTGTACACTAATATATTTTCGTACTGAATTCCCATTAGAAAGAGTTCATGAAAACATATTGCAAGCGACTCTCTTGCACCATCTGTTTCAATGCCAGCTGTTGGAATATAAAGCACTTTCACATCCTTCGGACACTTTCCAATAATATCAAAGAATTTCTCTTTCATCTTATCGGTCAACCCTGCAGATGTAAGAAATAGATGTTTTCCATTCATATTCTTTTACCTCGTCAAACTCCGATTTGTCGAGTTCAGTATACCACACCAAATGGCATTGTGAAAGAGAGTATGTATGCCGCCCGCAGGCGGCAAAGATCAGTCCAGTGGAAATTCCAATTCAGCAAACTCCGCATCGGTCAGCAGTTTCAGCT
>NZ_JBBNIH010000132.1:0-21382 GCF_040094125.1 Faecalibacterium longum | reverse complement strand
CTTGCGTCTTGCTGGCCGCGGCCCCAACAGCGACTCCCTGTTTCCGCCACTGGCGGCGGTCGTCGTTGTTGCTCCTACCGAGGGGAGGCTTTGGCATATCGGAAAACTTCGCCTCTTCGCCAGAGGCTCCCCTACTAGGGGAGCTGTCTGCGGAGCAGACTGAGAGGTTGTACGAAGGAAAACTTACCTTGTGTTCCACACTTTTTGTCATTTTCATCGTCTTTTTTACCGAAACCCCTTGCCAAATGGCGTGGGATTGGGTAAAATAAATAGAGATATGCGTAATGCATCTGAGACATTAAACTAATGGAGGAATTCCTATGATTTCTGCAGGCGAGTTTCGCAATGGCGTGACCTTTGAGCAGGACGGCCAGGTTCTTCAGGTCGTTGAGTTCCAGCACGTCAAGCCCGGCAAGGGCGCTGCCTTTGTCCGCACCAAGACCAAGAACGTCATCACCGGCTCTGTGGTCGAGACCAGCTACAACCCGACCGCTAAGTTCCCTCAGGCTTTCATCGAGCGCAAGGACGTGACCTACAGCTATGAGGATGGCGATCTGTACCACTTCATGGACAACGAGACTTACGATGACATCCCCGTCAACGCAAGCGACGTCCCCGATAACTTCAAGTTCTGCAAAGAGAACGAGCTGTGCAAGCTGCTGAGCTACAAGGGCAAGGTCTTCAGCGTCGAGATCCCCAACTTCATCGAGCTGGAAGTCACCCAGACCGAGCCGGGTGTCAAGGGCAACACTGCCACCAACACCCTGAAGCCCGCTACCGTCGAGACCGGTGCTGAGATCCGCGTCCCCCTGTTCATCAACGAGGGCGACCACATCCGCATCGATACCCGCACCGGCGAGTATATGGAGCGCGTCTAATTTTCTGACGACGATAAGACCGGGCAGCGGGTGACCGTTTGCCCGGTTTTTTCTTAAAAAGAAGAGCTGTTTTGCGATAGGAGGTATTCCCTATGAAGGAAAAAGCTGCATACCTGAAGGGCCTGATCGACGGCCTCGGCATTGATGAGAACACCAAAGAAGGCAAGGTCATCAAGGCCATGAGCGAGCTGCTGAGTGAGATGGCAGAGACCGTGGACAGCATCGACGAGGATGTCACCCACGCCTACGACCAGATCAACGACCTGAGCGAAGAGCTGGAAGACCTTGAAGCAGACCTGTACGAAGACGAGGATGCCGAGGACGAAGAGGACGACTCCGACGACTCCGACGACGAGACCGAGTCAGACGACGATGACGACAACGCCGACGTGGCCGGTGAGCCTTATTATGAGGTGGCATGCCCTGCCTGCGGCAAGACCGTCTACGTGAGCGAGGACGACCTGGACGCCGGTGAGGCCATCTGCCCCAGCTGCAAGGTGGCTTTTGAGGTGGCTCTGGAAGACCCCGAGGACGACGAGGCCGCTGAGAACGACGGCCCCGTGCAGTACGAAGTGACCTGCCCCGCCTGCGGCGCCACCTCTGTGGTGGACGAAGAGGCCCTGCTGGACGGCGACCCTGTCTGCCCCAGCTGCGGCAAGCCGCTGGACTTTGAGGTAACGGAGGAGTAATTCTCCGCCTCCCGAAAGCACAAGACAAAAAGCGCCCCCGGAACTCAGATTCGAGTTCCGGGGGCGCTTTGCTTTTTATAAGGTACGGAGAAGCGGCTTACATCTTCTCAGGGACGTTGATCTTGAACATGGTGAGCACGTTGAAGATGACGTTCTTGACGCCGATGCAGAGGGCCAGACGGGCCTGCTGGACGGCGGGGTCTGCGCCCTGGATGCGGCAGCTGCCGTAGAAGCGGTGGAAGGCGCTGGCCAGGTCGATGACGAAGCGGTTGATGCGGCTGGGGTCGTACTTCTCGGCGGCCATGACGATCTCCTGCGGGAAGGCGGCCAGCATCCGGATGAGGTCCATCTCGGAAGGCTCGGTCAGCAGGGTGGCGTCGATGTTCTCAGCGCCTGCGAAGGCCACGCCCTCGCTCTCCATCTTCTTGAGGATGGAGCAGATGCGGGCGTGAGCGTACTGGACGTAGTAGACCGGGTTGTCGTTGTCGGTCTTGACGGCCTGGTCCAGGTCGAAGTCGATGCCGCTGCCGGCGTCGTGCATATTGAACAGGAAGCGTGCGCTGTCGATGGGAACTTCTTCCAGCAGGTCGGTCAGGGTGATGGCGTTGCCGGTGCGCTTGGACATACGGACGGGCTGACCGTCACGCATCAGGTTGACCATCTGCATCAGCACGACGTCCAGGTCCTCGCCGTGGAGGCCGATGGCGTCCATGGCACCCTTCATGCGGGCGACGTGGCCGTGGTGGTCAGCGCCCCAGACGTCGATGGCCTTGGCGAAGCCGCGGGTGGCCAGCTTGTTGTAGTGGTAGGCGATGTCGGCGGCAAAGTAGGTGGGGATGCCGTTGGCACGGACGAGGACTTCGTCCTTGGCCTCCTCCTCGGTGCCGTCGTCGGTCTTCTTCTTATTGACGGTGCCGTACTTGGCAGCGTACTGTGCGCTGCGGTACATGATGGCACCGTCCTCGGCCTTGTAGCAGGCACCCAGCTCCAGCAGCTTGTCCACCACGGCCAGCACAGCGCCGGACTCGTGGAGGGTGCTCTCGTGGAACCAGACATCGTAGTCGATGCGGTACTTGCCCAGGTCGCGCTTGAGGGCGGCGATGTTCTTGGGCAGGGCGTAGGCAACGAGGGCGTCCTTCAGAGCTGCGAAAGCCTCGCTCTCGAAGAGGGTCTCCTCGTCCATGCCTTTGCAGGAGGCAACGTATTTGTCGCCGTTCAGCTCAGCGAACTCACCGGCCAGCACCTTGATGTCGCCGCCCTGATAGCACTCGGCAGGCAGGGGATAAGCCTCCTCGCCGCAGTACTTCTGCAGGTAGCGGACAGCGAGGCTCTTGCCGAACTTCTGGATCTGGTTGCCTGCGTCGTTGATATAGAACTCACGGGTCACGTCGTAGCCGGACCAGTCGAGGACAGCGGCCAGACAGTCACCCAGAGCGCCGCCGCGGGCGTTGCCCATGTGCATGGGGCCGGTGGGGTTGGCGGAGACGAACTCCACGTTGTACTTGGCACCCTTGCCGTGGTCGGTGCGGCCATACTCCTTGTTGGAGCAGGCACCCAGCACGACGCCGGCCCAGAAGGAGGGGGCGAGGAACAGGTTGATGAAGCCGGGGCCGGCCACCTCGACTTTGGCGAAGACGCCGCCGTCCAGTGCGGGCAGGTGGGCGATGAGGGCGTCGGCGATCATCTTCGGGGCCTTGCGCCAGGTGCGTGCGCCGGCCATGGCGATGTTGGAGGCGATGTCGCCGTTCTTGACGTCGGCGGGGATCTCTACGATGAAGGCGGGCAGCTCGGCCTCGGGCAGGGTGCCGTCGGCCATCGCAGCCTTGGCGGCGGCGGTCAGCAGAGCGCGAGCCTCGTCCAGCGCGGTCTGCCGGGGGTTGTAGTTCTGGTAGGTCTTTTCAAAGTCGGTCATTTCAAGTGTCCTTTCGTGTTTGAGTGCGAAGCCCGCTTGCCGCAGGAGCCGCAGGCAAAAAACAATGAGAAGTCAGTTGACGTGCTGTACCGTCATTTCCAGCGTGTTGCGGCTGACGATGCGGGCGTCGTCGGCGTCCAGCAGGTAGCTGAACGCCGCGCTGCCGCCCTTCTCGGTCAGCTTGCAGTCGATGCCGTCGCCGGTGACGCCCAGAGTGAGGGAGCCCACCTCCGTCTCGTAGTGGCAGAGATTGCGGCGGTCCCGCTCGATGAGGAGCTGGCTGTTGGCCCGCCCGAACCGGAGCAGGGCCACTCGGCTGCCGTCCTCGGCGATCTTGATGGTAGTGGTGCAGCCCTCGAAGCCGATGGTCTGCGTCTCCTTATAAGAGATGTAGTAGCTTCCGTTCTTTTTGGTAAAGCTGCCCCGGGTCATCAGCTCGATGTGGTCGCGGTCCTCCTCGCGGATGACGCCCTCATTGTCGAACTGGTCGATGGAGCTCTTGATGCGGATGATGTAGTTTTCCAGTGGTTTGCTCACAGTTTTGCGTCCTTATCAGTATTTATCAATGGCGATCTGGTCGATGAGCCCGCCCTTGTACTCCCCGAGGAAGAGGTCGGCAGTCTGGGCGAAGCTGTCCGGCACGTCGCTGACGTAGAAGTGGGCCTCGCCCTTTTCGTGATTTCCCTTCAGGCCGTGCTCGCTGAGCGTCCGCTCCAGATGGTGGGCGGCGGTCTGGGCCGGGTCCACGAGGGTGACGTTCCTGCCCATGTACCAGCCGATCATCTCTTTGATGAGGGGGTAGTGGGTGCAGCCCAGGATGAGGGTGTCCACCCCGGCCTCCCGCACCTCGGCCAGATACTGGGCGATGACCAGACGGGTCACCTGCTGCTTGTCGAGGGCGCTGTGGTCCACATAGCCGGCCTCCACGAGAGGCACGAAGAGGGGGCAGGGCCGGGCTGTGATCTCCACGCCGGGAACGAGCTTGCGCAGGACGGTCTCATAGCTGCGGGAGCGGATGGTGGCCGCCGTGCCGATGACGCCGATGCGGCGGTTCCGGGTGACGAAAGCGGCCTCCCGGGCCGCAGCGTCCACGACGCCCAGATAGGGGACGGGGAGCTTTGCGGCCTCGGCGGCGGGGTAGATGCTGGACACCGTGCCGCAGGCGGCCATGATGCACTTGACATCCTTCGAGAGCAGGAATGCGATGTCCTGCCGTGCATACTGCAAAATAGTCTCAGGGCTGCGGCTGCCGTAGGGGACGCGACCGGTATCGCCGAAGTAGACGATATTCTCGTTGGGGAGGCGCTTGCGCAGCTCCCGCACGCCGGTCAGACCGCCAAGGCCGCTGTCGAATACGCCGATGGGGCGGTTATCCATGCTGCTTTTCCGTCCTTTCCAGAGCCAGAGCGATGAGGCGGTCGATGAGGGCAGGCACGGGGATGCCCTCATGCTCCATCAGCTTGGGGTACATACTGATGGGGGTGAAACCGGGGAAGGTGTTGATCTCGTTGATGAGGACGCGGCCGGTGTCCTTCTCCACAAAGAAGTCGCAGCGGGCCAGACCCTCGCAGCCCAGCGCCGTGTAGGCCATGGCGGCGTAGGTCTTCACCTCGTCCAGCTTTTCTTCAGGCAGTTTGGCCGGAATGACCACCTGACTGACGCCGTTCTTGTACTTGTCGTCGTAGGTGTAGAACTCGGCACCGGCCAAGATCTCGCCCGGGCGGGTGGAGACGGCGGGGTCGGAGCCGATGACGGCGCACTCCACTTCGTGGCCGTCCACGAAGGCCTCGAACACCACCTTGCGGTCGTTGGCGAGGGCCAGCCGGATGGCGGCCTTCAGCTCATCGCGGTCATGGGCCTTGGTGATGCCCACGCTGGAACCGGCATTGGCGGGCTTGACGAAGATGGGCCAGCCCAGCTTTGCGATGACGCCGTCGCAGACGCCATCGGGGTCAGACTCAATCTCCCAGCGGGTGGCGGAGAGCCACTTGGTGTGAGGGATGCCGGAGGCGTCGAACATGGCGTTGGCGACTGCCTTGTCCATGCAGACCGCGCTGGCCAGAACGCCGCAGCCCACATAGGGGATGCCGGCCAGCTCCAGCAGGCCCTGCACAGTGCCGTCCTCGCCCCACAGGCCGTGGAGCACGGGGATGACCACGTCCACATGGACCTTCTCCACCTGCCCGGCGGGGGTGAAGAGGATGAGGCCGTGGTCGGCACGGTCGGGGCTGAGCACGCAGGGCATATTGCCCGGCAGCTCTTCCCAGCTGCCGTCGGCCATCTGGGCCGAGTCGGCCTCGGTGTAGAGCCAGCGGCCCTCTTTGGTGATGCCGATGGTCAGCAGCTCGTACCGCTGGTGGTCGAGCTGGTCCACGAAGGTGCCGGCGGACACACGGCTGACCTCGTGCTCGCTGGACATTCCACCGAACAGGACGACCACACTCATTTTATGTTCAGAATCGGATAACATAATCGATCTCTCCTGATTTCAGGACCGCTGCGCGCGGCAGACAGCCCGAAGTTTTGTCTATATACATAGATATACTTATTATATAATATTTATGCCCGGGATGCAAGCGGTGCCGCGCAGTCGGGCGAAGAGAAAGAAAATACAAAAAACCTGAAAAAACGCAGATTTCCCGCTTGACGAATGGCAAAAGACGTGTTACAATGGTAACACCTCTTTTGCGGGGTTATTAAGTGCGCCTGTCGAACGGGTGCTCCCGCAAGCCGAGGGAGGTTCAAAACAACCGTTATAATGGAGGTGTCAACAAATGACCGTTAAAATCACTCTGGCCTGCACCGAGTGCAAGCAGCGCAACTACAACACCACGAAGAACAAGAAGAACAACCCCGATCGTCTCGAGATGAAGAAGTACTGCCGCTTCTGCAAGAAGCACACCGTTCATCGCGAAACCAAGTAAGAAAGGCGGACAACATCATGGCAGACAAAACCGAGAAAAAGCCGGGCTTTGTGGCCAGAATGAAGGCCGCCGTGAAGGGTTTTGCCGCAAATGTGGCAAAGTTCTTCCGCGACACGAAGAGCGAGCTGAAAAAGGTCGTGTGGCCGTCTAAGGCGGACATCAAGACCAACACCGTCGTGGTGCTCGTGACGGTGGCGATCGCCGCCGTCGTGATGATCGCACTGGACGCCATCTTCGGTGGCATCCTGGGCCTTATCATCGGCGCTTGAATCATCTTGAAACGGAGGGTCAACCAGAATGGAAGAGCAGTCCAATGAGGCGCTTTGGTATGTCGTGCATACCTATTCCGGCTACGAGAATAAAGTGGCAACGGACTTACAGACCATGGTGGAGAACCGCCGCCTGCAGGATCTGATCTGTGACATCAAGGTCCCGACCGAGATGGTCCCCGAGATCAAGGACGGCAAGGAGCGTATGGTGGAGCACAAGCTGTTCCCCGGCTACGTTCTGGTCAAGATGGTCATGAACGACGATACCTGGTATGTCGTGCGCAATACGCGCGGCTGCACCGGTTTCGTCGGCCCTGCCTCGAAGCCTGTCCCCCTGACCGCTGAGGAAGTGGAGAAGATGGGCGTCGAGAAGGCGGCTCCGCTGACCGTCGATTTCAACGTCGGCGATACCGTGCAGATCACCGCCGGCCCCCTGGAAGGCTTTATGGGCCTTGTGGAGGGCATCGATACCGAGAGCTTCAAAGTCAAGCTCAAGGTCAATATGTTCGGCCGCGAGACGCCCGCAGAAGTGGACATCGCGCAGGTCGAGCTGCCGTAACCAACCGGCATCCGTTCTACCAAGGTAAGACCGCAGTGCGGTTCTTATAGAGCGTGTACACCGCGTACGCGCTCGTGGGAGGCGCGGAGACACCGCGCCGCAACTCACCACAGATTTTTGGAGGTGCATTTACTATGGCACAGAAAGTTACTGGCTACATTAAGCTGCAGATCGAGGCCGGCAAGGCGACTCCGGCTCCCCCTGTTGGCCCTGCTCTGGGTCAGAAGGGCGTCAACATCATGGCCTTCACCAAGGAGTTCAACGAGCGTACCAAGAACCAGATGGGTTATGTCATCCCCGTCGTCATCACCGTCTACGCTGACCGCTCCTTCAGCTTCATCACCAAGACTCCTCCGGCAGCCGTTCTGATCAAGAAGGCCGCTGGCATCAACACCGCTTCCGGCAAGCCCAACAAGGAAAAGGTCGCTACTCTGACCGCCGCTCAGGTGGAAGAGATCGCTAAGACCAAGATGCCCGACCTGAACGCTGCTTCTCTGGAAGCTGCCTGCAGCATGGTCCGCGGCACCTGCCGTTCCATGGGCATCGTCGTCGAGGGCTGAGACATAAACAGTGGGAGGGCATAACACTGCCCGCATGACCACACAGGAGGATATACAATGAAACATGGCAAGCACTATGTCGACGCTGCAAAGCTGGTCGATTCTACTAAACTGTACGAAGTGAACGAGGCTCTGGAGCTGGCCTGCAAGACCGCTTCCGCCAAGTTCGACGAGACCGTCGAGCTGCACGTCCGTCTGGGCGTTGATGGCCGTCACGCTGACCAGCAGGTCCGCGGCGCTGTCGTTCTGCCCAACGGCACCGGCAAGACCGTCCGCGTCTGCGCCATCGCTAAGGGCGCTGCCGCCGCTGCTGCTGAGGCAGCCGGCGCTGACATCGTCGGTGATGATGAGCTGATCGCAAAGATCGCCGGCGGCTTTATGGACTTCGACGTTGTCGTCACCACCCCCGACATGATGGGCCGCGTTGGCCGTCTCGGTAAGGTCCTGGGCCCCCGCGGCCTGATGCCCAACCCCAAGGCCGGCACTGTCGCTCCCGATCTGGGCAAGGCAGTTTCTGAGGCCAAGGCTGGTAAGATCGAGTACCGTCTGGACAAGCAGAACATCATCCATGTCCCCGTGGGCAAGGCTTCCTTCGGTGCAGAGAAGCTGTACAGCAACCTGGATACCGTTATGAGCGCCATTGCAAAGGCAAAGCCCGCCGCTGCAAAGGGCACTTACTTCAAGAGCGCTACCATCGCTACCACCATGGGCCCTGGCATCCGTCTCAACACCCTGAAGTACGGTGTCTGATTTGAAATTTTGAGGTAAAACCTCTCCGTCATCGCTTTGCGATGCCACCTCCCCTGCTTAGGGGAGGCTGAGAGGAAAAATTATCTGAAAAATTTCAAAAAAGCACTTGACAACCCCGCACGTTTGCGGTAAAATAATCATGCTGTTTTTGAGACAGCAGGTGCTGGAGTTCAGCGTAAGGCTAAGCCGCCTGCCGAGAAACGTGCGTAAAGTTGTTTTATGCCTCTTTCTCGGACTATGTGCGGGAAAGAGGCTTTTTTCGTTGCTCACCAGCTTTCGATATAAGTTTTTGAAACGAGGTGAAACCGAATGCCCAGTGCAAAGATTCTTTCTGAGAAGCAGGCTTACGTCGCTGATCTGAAGGCAAAGTTTGAGAGTGCGGTTTCCGGCTGCGTCGTCGCTTACGGCGGCATCAACGTCGAGAACGACACCAAGCTCCGTAAGGAGCTGCGTGAGGCAGGCGTCGATTACATGGTCGTGAAGAACACCATGCTGCGTCTGGCTGTCAAGGGTACTTCTCTGGAGACCCTGGCTGAGCAGTTCAAGGGCGATACTGCTATCGCTTTTGCTCACGAGGAAGACCCCATGTCCGCTGCCCGCATCCTGTGCAAGTACCAGGACGGCGATAAGTCCAAGAAGTTCGTCGTGAAGGCTGGCTTCATGGAAGGCAAGGTCATGGACGCTGCCGAGACCAACGCCATCGCAAAGCTGCCCAACCGCGAAGGCATGCTGTCCATGTTTGCAGGCGCCCTCACCAGCACTCTGTCTGGTCTGGCTGTTGCAATGCAGGCTTATGCCGACAAGCAGGAGGAGCCCGCTGCCTGATGGCCGCGTGACCGCTGCTTAAAAAACATCTGAAATCAACAAACAAACCATTTATATTGGAGGGTTACTACTATGGCTTCTGAGAAGATTACTGCCATCATCGACTCCGTCAAGGAGCTGTCCGTTCTGGAGCTGAAGGAGCTCATCGACGCATACTGCGAAGAGTTCGGCGTTTCTGCTGTTGCTGCTGCTGCTCCCGCTGCTGCTGGCGCTGCTGCTGCCGCTGAGGAAGAGAAGACCGAGTTCGACGTCATCCTGGTCGAGGCTGGCGCTGGCAAGATGGGCGTCATCAAGCTGGTCAAGGAGATCACCGGTCTGGGCCTGAAGGAGGCTAAGGCTATCGTTGATGGCGCTCCCAAGGCTGTCAAGGAGAAGGCTTCCAAGGCTGAGGCTGAGGACATCAAGAAGAAGCTGGAGGATGCCGGCGCTAAGGTTGAGGTTAAGTAATTTAACCCCCTTAAAGCTTGCTTCTTGAATTTCGATTCTTGAACAAAGAGGCGCTCTCGCTGCAAAGCGGGGGCGTCTTTTTTGTGCTTGACAAACCTTGTGCTGATGTGCTATTTTATAGATGTTAGAAGCTGCTTTCATAGCTAGGGTGCGCCGAATGGATGAGAATTTTTGCTGGCAGACAAGGCGCTTTTCCGCAGCAATCCTGACGGATTGCAAGGGAAAGCAACGAAGTATGCGGGCAAAAATGCCATTCAGGCGGTGTGCAATGGCTGTGAAAGTAGCTTCCAAGCTGACCCTTCTGCTGACGGATCTTGTGGAGCACCACAGTGCAGAAGGGGAGAGAAGTTTTAATGCCGACCGTCTGGGCAGCCTTGCGTCGTGGTGCGCAAAGCTGCCCTTTTTGTTTAAGGAGGATGCTGAATATGAAGTCTGACATCGAGATCGCACAGGAAGCCAAAATGAAGCCCATCGTCGACATCGCCGCCAGTTTGGGCCTCGCCGACGAGGACGTGATCCCCTATGGCCGCTATAAGGCCAAGGTAAACCACCGCCTCATCCATAAGGCATCGAAGCAGGGCAAGCTCATCCTCGTCACGGCCATCAGCCCCACTCCCGCCGGTGAGGGCAAGACGACCACCAGCGTGGGTCTGGCCGACGCCATGAACGCCATAGGCAAAAAGACCATGCTCTGCCTCCGTGAACCCTCCCTCGGCCCTGTCTTCGGCATGAAGGGCGGCGCAGCCGGCGGCGGCTACGCACAGGTGGTGCCGATGGAGGACATCAACCTCCACTTCACCGGCGACATCCACGCCATCGGTACCGCCAACAACCTGCTGGCGGCCATGATCGACAACAGCATCCAGCAGGGCAACCCCCTGAACATCGACCCCCGCCGCATCACCTGGAAGCGCTGCATGGACATGAACGACCGTCAGCTCCGCTTCATCGTGGACGGCCTGGGCGGCAAGGTCAACGGCACCCCCCGCGAGGACGGCTTCGACATCACCGTCGCCAGCGAGATCATGGCCATCTTCTGCCTCGCCACCAGCATCTCCGATTTGAAAGAGCGCCTCTCTAAGATCGTCTGCGCCTACACCTACGACGGCAAGCCCGTCACGGCTGGGGACATCGGCGCAGCGGGTGCCATGACTGCCCTGCTGAAGGATGCCCTCGACCCGAACCTGGTCCAGACCCTCGAGAACAACCCCGCCATCATCCACGGCGGCCCCTTCGCCAACATCGCCCACGGCTGCAACAGCGTCATGGCCACCAAGCTCAGCCTCTCGCTGGCCGACTATGTCATCACCGAGGCCGGCTTCGGCGCAGACCTGGGCGCAGAGAAGTTCCTGGACATCAAGTGCCGCTATGCGAATATCGCGCCCAGCGGCTGCGTGCTGGTGGCGACCCTCCGGGCTCTCAAGAGTCACGGCGGCGTAGCCAAGGCCGACCTGAACACTCCCAACCTCGAAGCCGTCAAGAAGGGCGCAGCCAACCTCGTCCGCCACATCGACAACATGAAGAACGGCTTCGGCCTGCCCGTCGTGGTGGCCATCAACGCCTTCCCGACCGATACCGCCGAAGAGCAGGCTTACGTCGAGCAGGTCTGTGCCGAGCAGGGCGTCCCCTGCGTCCTGAGCGAGGTCTTCGCCAAGGGCGGCGAGGGCGGCAAGGCTCTGGCCGAGAAGGTGCTGGACATCATGGAGGACCGTCCCATCCAGTACACCTACCCGCTGGAAATGCCCCTCAAGGACAAGATCAACGCCATCGCCACCAAGATCTACCGCGCCGACGGCGTGAACTACAGCGCCGCCGCCAGCAAGACTCTGGCCGAGCTTACCGAGCTGGGTTACGGCGACCTGCCCGTCTGCATCGCCAAGACCCAGTACAGCTTCAGCGATAATGCCAAGCTGATCGGCGCGCCCACCGGCTTCACGATGGAGGTGCGCGAGGTGCGTCTGGCCGCAGGCGCCGGCTTCGTGGTGGTCATCTGCGGCAACATCATGACCATGCCCGGCCTGCCCAAGAAGCCCGCCGCCGTGGGCATTGATGTGGACGCCGACGGCAAGATCACCGGCCTGTTCTAAACGAAAATTCGTTCCAGTTTTGCCCCTGCTGTCCCTCGGGACAGCGGGGGCTTTTTGTTATATGTTCCAAAAAGTTAGACGCTATTTGTGCATTCTGTCCCGAAATTGTGTACGAAGAGTGTGAAATCTGAGAAAAAAGTCTCCCTGCGGTTTACAAAAGTGTAACAAAATGGTATACTTTACAGCAGTGAATGAAAGCTGAAAGGATGAGTCAAACGTGGAATGTGCGCCGCACCGGATCTGGAAAAAACTGATGGCCCTTGTGTTGTCGCTCGTGCTGATGGCAGTGATGCTGCCGGGAGCGCTGGCGGTGGACCTCAACGTGGACGCCGGATTTTACTTCAAGCAGAGCCGGGGCGGCACCTGTACGCTGGCCTCCGCCGCCATGATGCTCCGCCGCCGCGCCTTTCTGGACGGCCTGACCGACTGGACGGACGTGACCGAGAACAGCGTCCGCGGCAGTGCGTGGGCAGGCGGCCTCTCCCACAGCTTCAACTATAACGCAATGCAGGTGGGCTACTCCACGCTGCCGTCCAACAACGAGGAGAAGAAGGCAGTGCTCATCCAGTTGCTGGCAGAGCACCCCGAGGGCATCGTCCTCTATGACCGCCGCCAGCCCCACGCCGTTCTCCTGACGGACTACACCGACGGCGTGTTCTACTGCTCCGACCCCGCCGGCAGCGTCTCCTCGGGCCGTGTTCCTATCTCGGCAGCCAGCATCTCCATCGCGGGTGCCTCCTGCTACTGGTACATATCTTCCGACCATAACAGCGCCGTCGCGACGCTGGACAGCCTCCGTCTGGAAGGAATGCGCTACCCGGTCAACATCCGCACCGGCAAGGGCATGAGCGTGAGCGGCACTGCCGCCAGCGCATCGGGTGCTGTGCTGAGCAGCGTGGAAGCGGCGATCCTCGATGCCAACGACCAGACCGTTCAGAGTGCTGAGGCCTCGCCCAATGTGTCCAGCTGGTCTCTGAAGAACTTCGACAGTCAGCTCCGTTTCGGTGAACTGCCCGAAGGCAGCTACACTTACATGGTCGTGCTGACCGACTCCAACGGCCAGACGCTCTGCTTCATGAGCGACTTCACCGTTTCCGGCAGCGCCAGCAGCACCGCGACCTACTGGACGGTGCAGGACCCCTCCGGCACGAAGCTGGGTCAGCTCGTTCAGGAGACCGAAGAGGCGGTGGCTGAGGCAGTCGAGAGTGAAGCTGAGGCTGTGACCGAGACGAAGAAGGGGCTGTGGAGCTGGCTTCTGGGCTGAGCTTCCCCAAAATAAAAAGACACAGGGTGGTCGGCAATGCTGACCACCCTGTTTTTGTGTCATCGGCAGAGCTGCGTCCCCGGGAAATAGTGGGTGAGGATGGCTTCGTAGGTCCAGCCCTGCTCGGCCAGCGCTTTGGCACCCCACTGGCTCAGGCCCACACCGTGGCCGTAGCCTTTCGTCGTGATGAGGAAGCTGCCGTCCTGATACCGGATGTTGAAGCAGGCGCTCCGCAGCCCCAGAGCCCGCCGGAGGGCTGTGCCGGAGACGGTCTGGCCGCAGACGGGCAGAGAGGCCGCATAGCCCGAGGCTGTCAGGGTCGTCTCACCGAACCAGCGTTCCGGCGCGGCAGAGTCGGCGGCGATGCCCAGTCCCGAGGAAAGAAGCTGCTGTACCTGCGGGGCAGAAAGGGTGAGGGTGACTTCGTAGTTGTCGGCGGAGAGGTCGGTGCTGCTGTCCACCGGGACGAGGTAGGGGAGGGCGCTGCCCCAGACGTTCTCGCTGGCCTCAGTACGGCCATTGGAAATGGCAAAATAGCTCGTCCCTGCCGCCGCACCGTCATAGCAGAGGATATCGCTGAGGACGGCGTCCGCGAGGGCCGAGAGGCGGGCATAGTTGGCCTCGTAGTCGGTCCCCCAGTAGCTGTGGAGGACGGCGTCGGTCAGGTAGCCCTGCCGCCGCGCCGGGTCGGCAGAGAGCCAGCTGCCGTTGGCTGCGGAGGCGTGGTCGCGGCAGTAGAGCGCGTAGCTGTGGGCCGCGACGATCTGCGCCTTGAGGGCCTCGTCCGGCCATGTGAGGGGCATTTCAGCCGCTGCGGCCCCGATGAGATAGTCCCGCTTCGGCACCTGCTGCACCTCGCCGATGCTCAGGTCTTCGATGAGAAAGACGTCTGCGTCTCCCTCGAAAGCGGCAGGCGCGGCTTCCGATACGGCAGAGGTGCTGGACGCCGGGGCAGGGGAAACGTCCGCCCTGCGGCCCAGCACGGCCCGGGCCAGCCGGTAGCCTGCCAGCGGCAGGGCGCTGCCCAGCACGAGGAGCAGGGCGCAGAGGAGCAGAAAGGCTTTTTTCATGGGGCATATCTCCCTCCCGGACAGACTTTTGGACTCAGTATACCGGCCTCCATCGGCAAAAAAGCGCACAAGAGGGGAATGCCTTGCATTTCTGCCCAAAACGCGCTATCATACACTTATGATAATTCCCCCGAAAAGGGGATAGAGATTTGAGGATTACAGATGAACTTTTTTATCATGGTTTCGCTTTTCCTGAGCGCAGCGCTGGGCGTTTTCCGGGGCATCGACCTGGCCCTTCTCACCGACGCGGAAACGGGCCTGTGCATCGTTGGCTCAGTCTGGCTGCGGTACGGTGCGCTGGCCGTGGCCGTCGGTGCCGCCGTAGCGGCGGGCCGCTGCTGTAAGCCGCAGACCGATGCGCTGCGGGGCCACTGTACGCCTTCCGGCGTCGTGGCACTGGCGGCGGCTGTCTGCTATGGAGAGGCTGCTGTGCTGCGCATCCTCTGGATGGGGAGCAGCGTGGCAATGCTTATCCGGGCTGCGCTGGAGGCGCTGTGCGCGTTCTGGATGATCGGTCTCGGTCTGAGCTGGCTGCGGAAGGACTGGAAGACCCCCACCCGCAGCCTGACGCCCGCCGTGCTGGGCAGCGCCGTGTTCTACTGGTGCGTGCTGGCCCGCTTTATGGAGAACAGCTCCAGCTGGCACCGGGTGGCCCCCACGGCGATGGTCTGGCAGCTGCTGGCGGGGCTGGTGTTCCTCTCGGCGCTGGCCCGGGCGCTCTACCTGCCCGGCACGTCCGACGGGCGCACCCTCTGCGCCGGCGGGCTGGCGGCGTTTGCCCTCTGCCTGTGCTGGGAGCTGCCCACCGTGCTGCAGACCCTTGTACAGGAGGGCGGCGGAGCTCTGCTGACGCCGACGCTGCTGTTCCGGCTGGGGCTGTGCTGTGTGGGCGCTTTGGGAGCCTTGAGCGCTGTGCGCTGCACAAGGACTGAGCAGGATGCATAAATGCGTCAGCAGTCGCTTGGTTGAATTGCTCAAAACAACACCCTATTCCCCGAGAAAATAGTACAAAAGCAAAAAAGTATGAAAACGACTTGTTAATTTTTTGGCAGGCACTTGAAAGTTTGGCCGTTTTGGTCTAAAATAAGAGTACCGTGAATTATCCGAATCAGGGTAAGAACATTTAGGAGGTACTATTAACATGGCTGTTAGAGTTGCTATCAATGGTTTTGGTCGTATTGGCCGTCTGGCTTTCCGTCAGATGTTTGATGCTGAGGGTTACGAGGTCGTCGCTATCAACGACCTGACCAGCCCCAAGATGCTGGCTCACCTGCTGAAGTACGATACCGCTCAGGGTTCCTTCTGCGGCAAGATCGGTGAGGGCAAGCACACCGTCGAGGCTACCGAGGACTCCATCATCGTCGACGGCAAGGAGATCAAGATCTACGCTGTTAAGGACGCAAAGGACGCTCCCTGGGGCGAGCTGAACGTCGATGTCGTTCTGGAGTGCACCGGCTTCTACACCAGCAAGGAGAAGAGCATGGCTCACATCCAGGCTGGTGCCAAGAAGGTCGTCATCTCTGCTCCCGCAGGCAACGACCTGAAGACCATTGTCTACTCCGTCAACGAGAAGACCCTGACCGCTGAGGATCAGGTCATCTCCGCTGCTTCCTGCACCACCAACTGCCTGGCTCCCATGGCCGACACCCTGAACAAGACCTACCCCATCGTCTCCGGCATCATGACCACCGTTCATGCTTACACCGGCGACCAGATGATCCTGGATGGTCCTCAGCGCAAGGGCGACCTGCGCCGTGCTCGTGCTGGCGCACAGAACATCGTCCCCAACAGCACCGGTGCTGCTAAGGCCATCGGCCTGGTCATCCCCGAGCTGAACGGCAAGCTGATCGGCTCTGCTCAGCGTGTGCCTGTTCCCACCGGCTCCACCACCCTGCTGGTCGCAGTCGTCAAGGGCAAGGACGTCACCAAGGAGTCCATCAACGCTGCTATGAAGGCTGCTACTTCCGAGTCCTTCGGCTACAACGAGGATCAGATCGTCTCCTCCGACGTCATCGGTATGCGTTACGGCTCTCTGTTCGACGCTACCCAGACCATGGTCGCTAAGATCGATGACGACACCTATCAGGTTCAGGTCGTGTCCTGGTACGACAACGAGAACTCCTACACCTCTCAGATGGTCCGTACCATTAAGTACTTCGCTGAGAACTGCTAATCGCAGCTCTACGCTCAAAAGTGCTTGAATTGTCTACCAGAGTTTGTCTTGCTCAACTGCGAACAAGCTTGATTTGGTACGATAAGCTTATCTAGCAATTTTTCACCCTTTCTTTTGTGGTCTGCCATGAAGGAAAGGGTGTTTTTTTATGTGTTTGAAAGATCTCCGTGATGAATTTATCTATGACTGTGAATGCCGCCATCTGGCTAAAGGCTCTGTGCGCAATTATAAGGCTGCGACCTGTTTTTTGCTGGAATAATTGTTCTTGACGTTCGGATGGATGCCTTCCCCAACAAAGAGGCGGTTCAGGTAGCAGCCCAAAAAGAAGGGAAAAGTGTGACCGAATACATCATGGAGGCAGTACGCCTTCGAATGGAGCAGGAAAATGCCGCATCAGGCACCCCGGGGGTGGTTAAAAATCTGAAAGGGGACACTGACCCGGTAGAATGAGATCGTTGTTTCATCTCCCCAGACCGAATTAAATCATAAGTAGTAGAAGGCCTCTGTCTTTCACAGAAATGTGATCGGCAGGGGTCTTTTTGCGTTATGAAAATGATGCTCGAAAAACAAAAAAAGTATCCCCCATATGGAAAATGAAAGACCGTGGCTAAAATCGAGCGTTATTCCATCAGATTTAGCACTTTTCTGCCCTTTATAGACCCCTGATGGGAGAATATCCGGTTCATCTCCCGGCGCTTTTGGGTCAGGTTAGAATGCACATAGCGCTGTAAGGTAATGTTAGCGTTAGCGTGTCCTAGCAACTCGCTAAGGGTCTTTACATCGCACCCTGCCTGCAAACAGGTCGTTGCAAAAGTATGGCGCAGTGTGTGCGGACGCACTTGCCGGACAATCGCCTGTTTCAGATATACCTTGATGCTTTTCCGATAGCAGCGAGGTTCTGTGGGTTTGGACTCGTTGCCAGATAGAAACCATGTAGCATTGCTGGCGTTTCCGTGCAGCTTTTTCAGCATCAACAATATCTGCTTTGGAATAGGAATTTCCCGGCGGGAGGTGCGGGTTTTGGGCGTTTGGATGACCACCTTCGTGTGACCATCTCCGCAGGAAATTCGGCAGACCGTCCGGTTAATTTTCAGCGTTCCGAGTTTCAGGTCGAAATCGCCCCATTGTAAGCCGCAGATCTCGCCAATACGCAGACCCAATTCCAGCCCTAATAATAAGCCGATTTTGCGGGGCGTGGAGTTCTCCTGTACATAATGATAAAGCCGTTGCTGCTCCACCGGAGAGAGCGGCGCAGAAATTTTGTCGATGGCTTTTGGCAGCGCTACTTTCAGCTCCATCGGACGAATCAGGCGTAAATGTGCGGCGTACTTGCAGATACGTCGCAGCATCGAGAGGCATTCCCGTGCAGAAGAGTTACCCAGCGGCTTGTGTGCGGCATCCGTAGGCGCGATGATCTGCTGCATGGCCTGTTCCAGAAAGCTTTCGTCAAGGGACACAACGGGCACTTTACTCAAAACCGGAAGAAGATACTTGTGCAGTGTGTACGAATAATGCGCATAGGTGGATTCTTTTATACCGTTCTTCAGGGAGTGCAACCACACTTCGGCCAATGTCTCAAAGGTCAGGTCGGTTCTTTTCAGCTTGTAGAAACCAGCCTCTGCTTTCTTCTGAATCAGCACTCGTTTGACCTCTGCATAGACCGTTCCGTAGACGTAGCCCCACTGGATTTTGCCTTCCGATGTACGAGCTTTGATATAGCGGCCTTCCCACCGGCCATCCTTGCGTTTGCGTATATTTTCTCCCCGTCGTGCCATTTTTGTTTCCTCCTGCGTCTTGGACACCCATCTGACCACTTATTTTGTTCACATGCGTTTTCATCTGGATTTTTCATGCGATACTGGGCGTTGTGCAAAAAAACTTCCACTTTCACGAAGCTTTTTCGAAGGCCATGTGGGATACATTTATATAATTTTCTATTGAATCCCAGATATAACCATGATAAAATAATAAGAGAATTCAAACAACGATGTCGAAAGATCGGTATCCTCCATTTTCCATGTGGAGGATACCCCTTTATTGCGGGAAGGGGTGAGCAGAGTGGCATTGCGTCTGTTTGAGCACAACGAAAAAGCATATCGTGCGGCGATCCGGATGATGGAGCAGTATGGCAAGGCTGCCATTGTTCATCCCACCGGCACCGGAAAGAGCTATATTGCGTTCAAGCTGATCGAGGACAACCCGGAGAAGGTCGTGATCTGGCTTTCTCCCAGTGAGTATATCTTTAAGACCCAGCTAGAGAGCCTGAAAAGGAACGACCCGGAGTTTCCGTTGGAAAATGTTCACTTTTACACCTACGCCAAACTGATGTGCTGTACGCAGGCGCAGCTGGGCGAAATAGCAGCGCAGAAGCCCGCCTATATTATACTCGATGAATTCCACCGTGCCGGTGCGGAATGCTGGGGCGAAAGCACGGTGGCTCTATTAAAGTTATGCCCGGACGCAAAACTTCTTGGGCTGACGGCGACAAACATCCGATATTTGGATAATAACCGCGACATGGCCGAAGAGCTTTTTGACAACCGTGTTGCGAGCGACATGACCCTTGGCGAAGCAGTCGTCAGGGGCATTTTGCCTGCGCCAAAATACGTGACGACCGTTTATCAGTACCAGAAAGCGCTTGCAAAGTATCAGGCACGGGTGGACAACCTGCGGACACCGGGCATTCAGGATGTGAACCAGAAATATCTGGACGCGTTGCGCCGCGCACTGGAGCAGGCAGACGGCTTGGACAGGGTCTTTGCCCATCATATTACAAACAAATCTGGAAAATACATCGTGTTCTGCGCCAACAAAGAGCACATGGACGAGATGGTATCCCACGTGCCGGAGTGGTTCGCAGGGGTCAATCCAGATGTTGTGGTGTACGAAGCCTACTCGGATGACCCGAACACCGATAAGGCCTTTGTGGACTTCAAAACGGACACCAGCAACCGGCTGAAGCTGCTGTTCTGCATCGACATGCTCAACGAGGGCGTTCATGTGGAGGGGATTTCCGGGGTCATCCTGTTCAGGCCCACGATTTCGCCCATTATCTACAAGCAGCAGATCGGACGCGCCCTGACCGCTGGGGATACCGCAGCTCCGCTGATTCTCGATGTGGTCAACAATTTTGAAGGCTTGACCAGTATTTCCGGTCTGCAAAGCGAGATGCAGGAGGCCGTCCACCGTCTGTATGCCAACGGCGAGGGTGACAAGATCGTCACCGAGCGGTTCGAGGTCATCGAGCAGGTGCATGACTGCCGGATACTGTTTGAACGGCTGCAGGAAAGCCTTTCTTCCAGTTGGGAGCACTATTTCTCTGAGGCAAGCATCTACTATGCGGAACACGGCGACTTAAAAGTGCCGAAGCAGTATAAGACACCTGCTGGCCTGAGCCTTGGGGTGTGGCTCGTCACACAGCGCGGGGTGCGCGAAGGGAGAGTCTCCGGAAATCTGACGGAACAGCAGATCGCGCGGCTGGACAGCATTGGTATGGCCTGGGGAAATCAGAAAGAGAGCGCGTGGCAGCGTGGCTTTGAGAAGGCGAAAAAATATCATGATACCTATGGGAATCTGATGGTAGCTGGAAAGTATGTGGACCCGGACGGCTACCCTCTGGGCAAGTGGCTCATCAAAACACGGCAGCAGAAGCTGAATGGCAATTTGAAGGAAGAACGCATTGCGCAGCTTGATGAGATCGGCATGGTGTGGAGTGTTTTTGATGCCAAGTGGGAAAAAGCTTATGCGCTGGCTGCGGCCTACTATGAGGAAAACGGCAACCTGAATATCCCACGTTCCTATGTGACAGCGGCTGGTGAACGGCTGGGGCAATGGGTCACAAGTCAGCAATGGGCGTACCCGAAAGGAAAGCTGACGGACGAGCAGGTCGAACGACTCAACCGGATCGGGATGTACTGGGGCAACCGCAATGATCGCCAGTGGAACGAAGGCTATCAGGAGGCAAAGTGCTACTTTGATGCCCACGGTGATCTGAACGTCCCGGCAGAATATGTGTCACCGGGCGGTTACAACCTCGGGAATTGGGTCAAGCGGCAGCGGTACACGCGGCTGAACCCCGATAAAGGGTGTGGTGTGCTGACACCGGAACGCATCGCACGGCTGAATGCTATTGGGATGCAGTGGGACAAGCCTGACCCGTGGCAGCACCGGTATAAACTGGCGCAGAAATATAAGAAGGCTCATGGAAATCTGAAAATCCCGGCCAAGTACAAAACTGCGGATGGCATCTGGTTGAGCCGGTGGGTATATGACCAAAAACGGCTGCTGCGAGATAACTCTCCCAAATTAAGTGCGGACCAGAAACAATTACTGGAAGAATTGTTTGATGGGGCGGTAATGGAAAAGGAACCCGTAGCAAAGGCTGGGTAAGAATGCGCGCAGCGGGGATCGTGCGAGAAAATACAGAGTGTGAAGAGGTAAAAATGAGTACAGAAGTAATTGGAATTGAAAAGCCGGTCGTCATCGACCGAAAGCAGAATCTGCGGGAACATCGGTTATATTGGGTTGGACGCCGGACGCAGGATGTGGTCTTATCGGCACTGGCGCTTGTGGTGCTGTCGCCGGTGATGCTGGCAACAGCTATCGCTATCGTGGTAGATGACCCTTCTGCCGGGCCTATTTTTTCGCAGGAGCGCATTGGACGAGATGGCAAACCGTTCAGGTTCTACAAGTTTCGTTCCATGTGTCCGAACGCAGAGGCAAAACTGGACGACCTTCTGGACCAGAACGAGATGGATGGCCCTGTGTTCAAAATCAAGGACGATCCGCGCATTACCCGTGTGGGTAAATTTATCCGCAAGACCAGCATCGATGAGCTGCCCCAGCTCTGGAATATCCTCAAGGGAGACATGAGTATTGTGGGCCCCCGCCCGGCACTTCCCCGCGAGGTGGAGCAGTATGGGGATTATGAGAAGCAGCGTTTGTATGTGACGCCGGGCCTGAGCTGCTATTGGCA
>NZ_JBBNIH010000131.1:0-52060 GCF_040094125.1 Faecalibacterium longum | reverse complement strand
GTGCAGGAAAGACGCACTGCCGATGAAGTTCTAAGCTCAAATATCTCCTTTGGCAAGGGCGATGGTACCCGAAAAAGACCATTTGCTCTTTACATATAGTATTTTCTGCTGAATAATCGACATATTGAACTAGAAAGAGAGGACAGGAATGAGCGAGATCGCAGCCTGCACTTTGATTCAGGAAGAGCCTGACCGAAAGACGGAGAGGTATCTGACGATGTTCAAGGACTACCCGGATGTGGTGACGGTGGAGCATCTTCAGGAAATGCTTGGCATCTGCCGGAAGAATGCGTATCTGTTGGTCAAGCAGAATAAGATCCACTCGGCGCGTGTAGGACGCAGCTATAAGATACCAAAACTCTGCGTGGTAGAGTACCTGCTCGATCAGGATCGGCAACTTGGAGGGATGCACCTTTCAAACTCCCTTGTGCCATCCTTGCAAAACACTCCAGAATCTTCTAAACTTATGATGCCTAAGCAAAGGACGTTTGGCTGCGAACAGAAAGGAGCATAACTATGACAAATGTGGCCGGACATTTAAGAGAACAAAACGGTATGTATCAGATGATTCTGAGCTGGAAAGACACAGATGGAAAGCGCAGAACCAAATCCATCAGCACAGGACTTCCTGTTAAAGGAAACAAAAAAAGAGCTGAATCTCTGTTGCGTAAAACACAAAAAGAGTTTAACCCTGAAACGATGCAGCAGGTTTCCGACCTGCCGGTATCGGAATATCTGAACCGCTGGCTTCGAGAAAGCGTGATGAACCTTCCGCCCGAAACCTATGGCAGTGATCTGGGAAGAGTAGTTGTCCCATACTTTGAAAAGAAGCGGCTGTCTTTGAAAGCACTCTCTCCGCGCGATCTGGAAACGTTCTTCCGCTATGAGCGTCAGCAGGAGGAGGCCAGTGTACAGCAGCTTCTGGATTGGCACAAGGAGTTGACCGATGCCCTACAATATGCCGTTGACAATAATTGGCTGAAGGTCAGCCCCATCAAAGAAGTTGACCCCTGCCTTGATAACTCCCCGGTACTTTTCACCGACTTCATCACGGACTGGTTGAAAATGATGAAGTCACGAGTGGAAATCACAACCTATACCAGCTATGAAAGAGCAATCGTTCACAAGATCGTCCCATATTTTGAACCGCTCCACTATACATTGCAGGATATGGAACAGCATCCCAAATACATCCAAGACTTCTACCAGCATGAGTTGGATCGTGGCCTTACGGCAAACACCGTCATTCACTATCACGCCAACATCCGCAAATGCTTGCAGTACGCTTTTCAAATCGGCATGATCCGTTCCAACCCGGCAGATCGCGTTGAACGTCCTCGTAAGGAAAAGTTCAAGTCGGAGATTTACAGCGGTGAAGAACTGGAGCAGCTTTTCAAAGCGATTCAAGGTGACCCTTCGGAGTTTGGCGTTATCATGGCTGCATTCTACGGCCTGCGGCGCAGTGAAGTTGTTGGCTTGAAATGGGATGCCATTGACTTTGAAAACAAGAAAATCAGCATTCAGCATACGGTTGTGACCGCAAAGGTCAACGGAACGCTAACAGAAATCGCACGAGATAAGACAAAAACAAAGTCGAGCTGCCGGACACTTCCCCTAATCCCTGCCTGTGAGCAGATGCTCAATAAAATGAAAAAGGAGCAGGAGCAGAATCGGAAGGTCTGCGGCAAAAGCTATTGCACCGATTATCTTGACTATATCTATGTAGACCCGATGGGAAAACGGATTCGGCCCGATTTCCTGAGCCAACATTTCCCGGATTTTCTGGTCGCACACCAGATGAAGCGTATCCGCTTTCACGATCTGCGCCATAGCTGCGCCAGTCTGCTCTATGCCAATGGCGTGAGCCTGAAGGAGATTCAGGAGTGGCTGGGGCACAGCGACATCAGCACGACAAGCAACATTTATACACATCTGGATTTCTCCAGTAAGGTATCTTCGGCGAATGCAATCGTCAATATCTTCCCAGAAAACGCCAAAGTATAAAAAATGGGCAAAAAAGAAAAACAGCCTAAAATCTTTCGATCCTAAGCTGTTTTATGATGAAGTGCCGATGGTGGGACTCGAACCCACATGGTTTCCCGAACGATTTTGAGTCGTTTGCGTCTGCCATTCCGCCACATCGGCTGATATTCAATTTTGAGACATTCGTACCGGTTTCTGAAGATTGGAGGGATGTTCAGGAGGGATGTAAGAAATCCTGCTTCGACAAACCTTCAAAATTCAACGCACAATCGTGAATTTCTCGTACAGACAAGAAAAATCACGAAGCGGATTTTGAGTCGTTTGCGTCTGCCATTCCGCCACATCGGCTTATATTCAATTTTGGGACATTAGTACCGGTTTCTGAAGATTGGAGGGATGTTCAGGAGGGATGTAAGAAATCCTGCTTCGACAAACTTTCAAAATTTAACGAGCACTCGTGAATTTCTCGCACAGACACGAAAAATCACGAAGCGGATTTTGAGTCCCCCTCGTCTGCCATTCCGACACACCGGCGTATTCTGTTTTACAGACAACATAGTTATTATAGCGGATTTTTCTCTCAAAATCAAGATGCAGCTCACAACTCATCAAATTTCTGCAGATTTCCTCTCCCTTTTTGGGCCGCGGGCGTGTATACTGAGAGAGACAACATCGTACCCAAAGGAGTACTCTCTATGAATCATTTTCTTTCTGCCCCCGTTACCGACGCCCAGCGCCAGCGCGACGCGCTGTTAGGGGCGCTGGTGGGACTGGCCCGCTCCACCGTCAACGAGCCGAAGACCGAGGATACCGACCGTGTGCTGGCCTCCGGTCTCCGGCTGGCTGCAGACCCGGACGCTGCCGAAGACGCGCTGCGCCGGATGTACAGCATCGTCGAGACAGAAAAGCACCGCGTCGCCCCCAACTGCGCCACCTGCACCATGCGCTGCGGCAACACCGACAACTACGACTTCGCCCGGCTCTGGGCCGCGCCGGAGGACATCCGCGCCCTCAAACTGCGGCTGCTGGCAGCAGTATTCCGGCTGGCACAGGGCTGCCCGGACGCTTGCGCACAGGAGGTCATTGATCAGGCCCTTTTTGTCCTCGCCGAAGACTGGGACGAGGAACTTCTCGCCCCCGTCGTGAAGCGGGCCGAGGACTGCTGTGCCGGGTAATTCCCCGGAAATTTCTGCTTTTCCCCGTGCGCTGCATTTCTTTTCTCTCCGCTGCGCCGCACACAAATCCGGACAGTTTCTTTTTTCTAGGGCATTCTTCCCCCTTTTTGTCAGAATTTAGTGCTCCGGGCGCAGAAATATGGGGATGATTTTTCCAAAAAATACTTTACAAACGTCAAAGAAATAACTATTATATAAGTATAGTGCTCCAAATCGTTGGCACGAACAGAAAGCGGTCGGACTGACCGGTAATACAGCTTCCGGCCCGGAAATCATCCACGTTTCCAATTTGCAGTGGAATACAGGAAAGAAGGTATAAGCTATGTCTGAGAAAAAGTCTGCTGCCCCTGCAGCTGTCGCTGCTCCTGAGGCTCCTGCGGCAGAGCCGAAGAAGCGCAAATCTTCTGGTGCTGCACAGCGGCGCGGTCGTCCCCCGCTCTCCCCGGAGGTTTATGTCGAGTTCGGCACCAACCAGTACAACATCACCGATGTCATCGAGCGCGCCAAGGCCGACTACCGCGCCACTCATAAGGTGGGCGTCCAGTCCTGCAAGGTCTACGTCAAGCCTGAAGAGGGTATGGCCTACTATGTCATCAACAAAGTCTCCGGCAAGCTGGAGCTGTGATGTTCCTCAACACGAACAAAGGCGTCTGCACAGTCATTTGTGCAGACGCCTTTTCTTTTTTATAAGCCGTACAGTTCGGTGTACTTTCGGGTAAGGTACTGGATATAATCCTCAGCACTGAAATCACCGCAGGCGTTCTTCACCACGTCGGCAGGCTCCATCAGCCCGCCGTACTGGTGGACTTTTTCCCGCAGCCACGCCGTGATGGGTGTGAGGTCGCCCTTTGCCGCCGCGCCCCAGACGTCCACGTCCTGTTCCATCCGGCGGAGCATCTGAGCGCCGTAGGCACTGCCCAGCGCGTAAGACGGGAAGTAGCCGAACGCGCCGCCCGACCAGTGGCTGTCCTGTAAACAGCCATCCCGGTCATTCGGCACCTCGATGCCCAGATATTCCTTATAAAGCTTCGCCCAGACAGCCGGCACATCTTTTGCTTCCAGCGTGCCGCCGATGAGCTGCTTTTCGATCTCATACCGTACCATGACGTGGAGGCAGTAGGTCAGCTCGTCGGCCTCGGTGCGGATGAGGCTGGGCTGAGCCTTATTGACAGCGCGGTAAAACTGCTCTGCACTCACGCCGCCCAGCTGCTGGGGAAAGAACTCCTGCACCTTGGGATAGATAGCTTCCACGAAGGGCCGCGACCGCCCAATGAGGTTCTCATAGAAACGGGACTGGCTCTCGTGGACGCCCATTGAGACTCCGCCCGCAAGACAGGTGTACTGCAGGTCATCCCGGATGCCCAGTTCATACAGAGCATGGCCGCCCTCGTGAAGGACAGAGTACATCGAGGATGCCACATTGTGCTCGTCGTAGTTGGTGGTGATGCGGACATCCTTATTGTTGAATTCCAGCGTAAAGGGATGCTCCGTCTCACCCAGACCACAATGGCTGCGGTCGAGGCCCATCACCTCCATCAGATAGTCGGCGAAGGCCTTCTGCTGTGCTGCCGGATACTCCTGATGGAGGAAGCTGTCGTCGATCTGCGGCTTCTCGCCGATTTTGTGGATGAGCGGCACCAGCCCCTCCCGCAGCGTCGCAAAGAAGCTGTCCAGCATCTTCCTATCCACGCCGCGCTCATACTCGTTCAGCAGAGCGTCATAGGGCGCTTTCGAGGCGTCATAATAACCGGCAAAGCGGCGATTGTAATCTACAAGCTCCTGCAAGACGGGGCAGAACAGGGCGAAATCGTCCTGTGCCTTGGCCTTGTGCCAGACGTCGTCCGCCCGGTTGCACAGCTCTTTGTAGGCCATATATTCGTCCGCCGGGATGCGGGTCAGCTGCTCACAGCTGCGGCGCAGCTCCTCCACTTCGCGGTGGTGGACGAGGTCCAGCTCCCCGGCCCGGGCGCTCAGCTCATCCAGCAGCGCTTTCGTCTCGGGGCAGGTCATCAGTTTCTGGCTTTCTCCCGCCAGAATGCTCATGGCCACGCCCCGGCCCTCGGAGGTATCGCTGGGCGCGGTGGTCACAGCGTCCAGATAAAGGGAGCTGTCCGCACAGTGGTAGGCGTACAGCTTCTTTTGCAGCAATTCCAGCTGCTGCAAGGCGCGTTCTATCTCCATTGTCGTTCTCCTTTTTCTTTGATTTTTATCCCCGCCCGAACAGCTTCCGCTTCGGCACCTGAACGGGGTCGGGTATCTCAAACTCGTACCGCTCGGTAGCGTTGATGACCGTCGTGCCGCCCCGGGTGCAGACACGGGGCAGGTTTGCCCCATAATTCAGATGCATATGCCCGTGGATGAACCACTTGGGCTGATACAGGTCCATCAGATCGTTGAACACCTGAAACCCCTTGTGGGCCTTGTCGGTGCCGTCGTTGAGGCCGGATGCCGGGGCATGGGTCAGCAGGATGTCGATGCCGCCCGCCCGCCGGGCCGCGAGCCAGAGCTTCCGGGCGCGCCGCCGCATTTCAGCCTCAGTGTACTGGAAGGTATCGTCCCTGTTGTACCGATTGCACCCGCCCAGGCCCATGATGCGCAGTCCCTTCCAGACATAGACCGCATCGTCCACACAGATACAGCCACCCGGTTCTGACTCCTTGTAACTGCCGTCGTGGTTGCCGTGGACGTACAGGATGGGGACGGTGGTGAAGTTTGTGAGGTATTCGAGATATTTTTTCGGCAGATCACCGCAGGAGAGGATAAGGTCGATGCCTTCCAGCCGCTTGCGGACGCTCTCGTCCCAGAGCAGTTTGGACGGCACATCCGAAATCGCAAGTATTTTCACGATGCTTTTGCTCCATTCTTTTCTATCCTTGGGTCTTTGCCTGTTACTGCGGCGTTCCCTTTACGTTGTCCAGACCATTGATGTTCAAAAGGCTGCGGGTCTTGGCGTCCAGTTCGTCGTAGCTGGGCAGTTCGCCCTCCACGCACTCTTCCAGCCAGTCCATCTCCATCAGTTCCTTGGGCGTATAAATGCCGGAAGCCGCATGGTGAAGGGCATGGCCCTGACTGTAGCTCTCGGTCGGGAAAACCTGTATCTCCCCATCGCAGAGCTGGCGCTCTGCCATCTTGAGCAGCTGCATGGTGCCGTCGTTCAGCCGGGTGGGGTATTCCACCCGCTCGGCACCGCTCTTGAGGCCCCACCAGTAGTTGATCGCCCTGCCGCCGGGGGCGCTGTCCCATGTTCCGGCAAACACGGAGCGGACGATCTCGGTGAAGAACACGTCCCACCGCCACTCCGGCAGGCCCAGCGGCTGCAGAACGCCGTCGGGCAGGCGGCGGCAGAGGCCGTAATCGCGGTAGGTGCCTTCCGGCTCCCGGAAGTCCTGACTGTAGAAGACTTCGATGTCTTTCCTGTCAGAGAAATCCTGCGGGTGTGCCGCATCGCACAGACAGGCCCAGCGCAGCACCACCCGGCTGTCGGGCCGGACGGCACGCACGCCCTGAGCAAAGGCATTGATGGCCGCAGGCACACCGTACACCGGGTTTGCAGCCACATAGCCCACCTTGTCGCTGTGGGAGACGATGCCCGCCAGCATTCCCAGCAGATAGGTCACCTCATAGGTGCGGGGGTAGTAGGTGCGCACCAGCGGATGAGGCGCATTGAGGGAACAGTTCAAGAAACGGGTCTTGGGGTGCTGGGCCGCGACCTTCAGGCAGGCGGTGTGCATCCGGGCGCTGGTGGTGAAGACGATGTCCGCATGGTCATGGGCCACCTCTTCCAGCACCTGCTCTGCATCCACCTCGGGGTTGACGTTCTCCCGGCAGCTGACATAGAGCTTATCCGGGAAAGCTTTCACCAGCGCGGCGCGGCCCTTGTCCTGTCCGCGCACCCATGCGCTGGTCTGGGCGTTGTGCTCGTGGAGGAACACCACCCGCAGCTCGCTGGGGCGGGAGCTGAAAATGTTCAGCTTGCTCAGCAGCGGCTCAGAGCTTTGCTTCGGCTCCAGCAGCAGTTCCACAGCGTGGGGCTCTGCCAGAATTTTCACCTCGTCCCAGAGGCGGGCCAGATTCTCCCGCACCTTGGTCGGGGTGGACTCGCAGGCGTCGGCGTAACGGTACACCGACAGGTACACCAAAAGCGCGTCGCCCGGCGTCAGGCCCAGTGAGCCGCCGCCCAGCGCATAGAACTGCTGGCTGAACATGGTGTAGAGGGACGAAAAATTCAGCCGGTCGTCGTCCGTCCACGCCTCGCCCGTGGCCTTACAGGCCAGCGTCTGCAGCTTTGCATAGCCCCCCAGCCGGGAGAAGCTGACGTAGTTGATGCGGGAAAACTTGTAAAAATCAAGGAACTCGTAATAGAGCTTATTCTCCAGCGTGTCATTCTTTGCCGGGATGAGCCGGGTGACAGTGCCGGGAATTTTCACGGCCTCATAGTATTTGAGGACGGAGACACGCTTATTGCCCTCCTGCACATAGAATTTGTTCAGGTATTCGAAGGCAATAATAGGGGTGTGGATGCCCTCTTCCAGATGGGCGTCACAGAGGTTCGACCACTTGACTGCAAACTCGGTGTCGTCTTCGAGAAGAGGCATGAAATTGGAGGCAAAGGCGGTGTGGCGTCCGGCGGTCTTGGTACCCACGATGCTCTCGGCCGGGATGTCCACCAGCCCCAGAGGCTCCTGCGCCACGATGTCCACATCGGTGAGGATGTCGTCCAGCACCGCGAGATAAGGCGACTGTCCCCGGGCCACATTGGCCCGATAGGCACGCTGGCCTGCACGCTGGGCGCTGCGGTAATCTTCTATCATAAACAAAACTCCTTCTGCTTTTTCAGCAAGCGAAGAGGGATACTTTCCTCTAAGGGATAGTATAGCATGAAAATCGAAATTATGGGAGACTTTCTCGCCGCAAGGTGTTGCTTTCACACAAATTTTAAGGTACGATAAAAGAAACACACGTTTCTTGTGAGGTAAGCTATGCTTTGTGAAACTCTTCCCCGGCTGGAAGCCGACGAATATCCCGGCGGTCTGTGGTACTACGAGCCCCACACCTACCAGCCCTACCGCTATGTGCTGGGGCGGGTGGGCCGCCGCCCGCTGGTGTGCATCGGCATCAACCCCAGCACCGCCCAGCCCGGTGCGCTGGACCCCACTCTGAAGAGCGTCGAGCGTCTGGCCAACGCCAACGGCTTCGACAGCTGGATCATGTTCAACGTCTACCCCCAGCGGGCCACCAACCCCAACGACATGGACAAAACGCCTGACCGCACCCTCTGCGACGAAAATCTCCGCTGGCTGCAGGCCGTGCTGGCCCAGACCGAGCCCACCATGTGGGCCGCATGGGGTACTCTTATTGAAAAGCGGGACTATCTGCCCGGCCTGATGCGGGAGATGGTTGCCCTGACGCGGGAAAAGAACATCCCCTGGGTGACCTTCGGCCCCCGCAGCAAAAAGGGCCACCCCCACCATCCCCTCTACCTGCGCAAGGACTCCACGCCGGAGCCTTTCGATGTAGAAAACTATCTCAACACCTGTTTTGACTGAATCTCTCAGGGAGGGAATTGCATGACACCGGAACGATATAAAAAACTAACAGACTGGCTCGAGGGACATCCCGCCCTGCGGGAGGGCATCATTCTGCTCAACCGCTGGCTCCCCCTCGTGCCTTTCGTCTGCTATCCGGTGCTTCTGGTACTGCTCAACCTCCGGTGGTTCACGATGCTCACCATCGGACGGGGCGGCGGCGCTCTTGATTTTATGCAGGTCATTGCCCGGGCCATTCTCGTTCCGGGTCTGGCTTTCGGGCTGGGAACCATCCTGCGGGCGAGGCTCAACTTTCCCCGCCCTTATGAGCAGCCGGGCTTCGTGCCGCTGGTATCTAAGGAGACCCACGGCAATTCCTGCCCTTCCCGCCACGCACTCAGTGCCGCCGTCCTCGGGATGGTGTGGCTCTACTTCTACCCTGCCGTCGGCGTCGTGATGCTGGCCATCGCCGCCCTCATCTGTCTGCTGCGGGTGCTTTCTGGGGCGCACTTCGTCCGGGATGTGCTGGCAGGCGCAGCCTTCGGGCTTACGTTCGGCTTTGTGGGGATGTGGCTGCTGTGAGAAGCCTTTTGCAAAAAGCGCAAAAAAGTTTCAAATTTCTCTTGACAGAACCCCGGGGCTATGGTATTATACTTCTCGCAGCGTGCTTCGACTTACAGCTGCGAACCATATCAGAACCCAATGGGATAACAACGTGCGCCCGTAGCTCAGGTGGATAGAGCAACTGCCTTCTAAGCAGTGGGCCGGGGGTTCGAGTCCCTTCGGGCGCATTGATGTGGTGCCCATAGCGTAGTCGGTTAACGCGCCAGATTGTGGATCTGGAGACCGTGGGTTCGAGTCCCACTGGGCACCCCACTAAAAAGACCCGCGAGCATATGCTTGCGGGTCTTTTTCTATTGTGGGGATGCCCAGTGCAGCCGAACCGACCGCCGCCTGCGGCGGAAACAGGGAGGTGAGGCTGGGGCCGCGCTCTGATTTTTCAAGGCCCCGCCAAGGGGCTGCGGAAAAATCAGCAAGCGCAACTCGTGAGCTACTCTCCCTCCTCTTCTACTTTATAAACAAACCAAGGCCGCAGCCCAGAGCACCTTTCCGTGTTCTACGCTGCGGCCTTTTCGTATTTTTCAGCTTCCCAACTGCTTTAGGATATTGGCGACCTCATCGTTGGAGTAGCCCTCCTTCAGCAGTTCGCTGCGGATGGCCGTGTCGCTCCTGCCCTGCCGGTAGAGGCGGGCTGCGCTGTAAGGTACGATGGTGCCGCCTCCGGACGACAGCACCGACCCGCTGCCCGAGCCTCCCGAACTGCCCGCACTCTTTGCCCCGGCGTTTGCCGCAGCCTGCTGGGCGCTCTGGGCTGCCTTGGACTGCTTGAGCGCCCATTCGCCCTTGGCGATATTCAGCTTTTCGCTGGTCACATTGTTGTTGAACTCCTGCTGGCGCAGGGTGTCCTGATACTGCCGCTCCGCCTGCTCGTTCTTGTACTTCTGCTGGGCAAGGCTGTCCTGCCGCTGGGTCTCCTGCATCTGTTGGTCCCACGCAGCGTCAGCACGCTCGGCCGCGTAGGCGCGGTCTTTGGCATACATATTATACCCGGTGTTGGCCAGCGTACCCACCAGCGAGCCGATGCCGGTGGTCCCGGTGATGGCCAGCTGCACCGCGTCGCCGATAACGCCCAGAATGCTCAGCACATTATTGAACGTCTGCTGGCGCTTGGCGATGGCCTGCTGCTCCTGATTGGAATAGTAGCCGTACAGGGTGTCCAGCCGGCCCAGATAGTCCTGATAGCGACCATAGTCCTGCTCGTAGGCAGCATTGTAGGCGCTGCCCTTCCGGTCGAGCTGACTGTAATAGTCCGACAGCTCCGCGTTATACTGCGCCTGTGCGTTCTGCTCCTGCGTGTTGAGCTGGTCGATTCGGGTCACGACATCGTCGCCCTCACTGTTGTAGGTGTCCAACGCCAGCCGGTAGAGGGACGGCAGGGCGTCGTTCAGCGCGCCCATCTGCTGCTGGTACGCCTGCTGGGCCACACTGGCCGCATAGCTGGAGCCGTAGCCGCCGGTGAGGGCCGCAGCCTGTGCGGCGGCGTCCGCGCTGGCGTTGCGGGCGTTCTGGGTGTACTGCTGGGCATACTGGCGGTAGAGCGGGTCCTGTGCATAGCTGTACTGGAAGCTGTTCCGCTCCAGCAGCTGACCGATGAGGTCTTCGATGCGGCCCTGATAGGTGCTCTCATACTTGCCCGGACGGTTCTGCTGCCAGTTTTTCAGGTCCGCTGCTGCGTCGGTGACGCTCTGGCCGGGGGTGTACACCGCATTTGTCAGTGCATTCTCCACCTCTTTGCGGCTGTTCAGTCCCGCCGTGCTGTAGGAGGACTGGACTGCAGGCTGGGCAGTCACATCTTCCAGCAGCTGCTGTTCTTTCTTTTTCTCGGTGCTCATAAATTCTCCTTTCTCACTGGATGCTGTTCAGCCGGGCGCGCAGCGGCTCCGACATATTTTCCACGTCCAGATTGCAGAGCACATATTGTAATTGCTCCTGCATCTGGTATAAGTAGTTACGGATGGCGCGGGCATCCTCCGCGTCCATGTTCTCGCTCAGATGGGGCAGTCCGATCTTCGAAAGTCCCGTGACACTTGCCATGTTCAGTTCACCTCCTGTGCCAGAATGCCGCCCTTCGCGGCGGCGCTCGTCCGGGTCAGGCTGCGCAGGGTGAGCTGACCTCTGCCCTTCAGCCGGAACCGCAGGCTCCCGCACCGCCTCGGCACAAACGGAACATCGAAGCAGCGCCGCCCGTCGGCGGTCAGCTGGGCCAGTGTCTCCCACGCTCCGCTGTCGTAACTCACAGCCACCTCGATGCGGCTCTTCACCTCGGCCTCGAGCCGGAGCGTCAGCCGGGAGAGATACAGCTCTTCCGGGCTGTCCAGCCCGATGTTCCCGCTGACGAGCTCGAAGCTCACGCCGTCCTCGATACCGCCCGCCTGCTGCCAGTTCTCCTCCCGGTCTGCATCTGCGGCCCAGATGGCCTTTCCGTCCCAGAGATAGAGCTGCCCGCCGCTTCCGGCCATCTCGTAGGAGCAGACATCTTCCTCCTGCCAGAGCCCCCGCTCGGTGTCGTAGACCAGCAGCCGCACGGCCTGGGCTTCGCCGCTGCCCCGCACGAGGTGCAGATAATACCGCCCGTCCAGCGCGCCGCCCAGCGCCGACTTCACGTTCCGCAGCCGGGCCGGGTCGAGGGCCGTCGAGACTTTGGTGGGGATGCTGCCGTCCCAGGCCATCACGCCGTCGGGCGAGAGATAATAAAGTGTCTCGTTGATGACGCAGAGGCTCCGGGCAGCGCCCTTTGCCACTCCCCGGCAGCGCAGGCTGCTGAGCTGGAAATCCGAGGGCTTGGAGCCGTAAAGCTTGTGAAGGGTGTTTTCCTTGAAGAAAAGCGCGTATCCCATACAGGTAGCCGCGCCGGTAAATGCCCCGTCGCTGCCCACGGTCACAGCATAGCTGTCGGCGGCAATACCCCGGTAGGAGAACCAGTTGGTGGGGTCGCCCAGCTTGCAGGCGTAGATGACGTTCTCCTTGTTGGAGCATCCCCACACCCGGTTGTCGCACTCGGTCAGGTAGTCCATATCCGGCACCCGGCGTTCCAGCTCCACCACCTCTGCCGAGACGAACTCCCGGCTGACGCTGCCGTCCAGACTCACCCATCTTACCGCTGCGCCGGTGCGGGTCAGACGGCCATAGAACCACTCGCCGCCCGGGTCGGCCTTGACGCGCAGAGCATCTGCGCCGGCGTCGTAGACGATGCGGTCGCCGTCCAGCTCGTTCCACTGCCCGGCCTGTTCTGCTGCAGAGCCGGTGAGGGTCACGGTGTCCTCTGCTGCAAAGTCTGTTCCCACCCCCTTTGCCGAGATGCGGCAGTAGTCCAGCACCACCGCCGACCAGTTGCCGGACGCCTCACTATATACTTCCAGCGTGCTCTCGCTGCTCCATGGCTTTTCCGGGTCTTCCACCCGCAGGAAAAGCTGGCCGTCCGTCGGCTTGTCGGGTTCAGCAGGGCCGCAGCCACTCACCTCGTAGACCTTGCCTTCCGCGTCGCAGGGTGCAAACTCTACGCTGGTGTTTTTGCCCGACCACACCGCGCCCAGAGCGCTCACCTTCCGGCTGGCAGTGTCGAAAGCCAGCTTGTCCGGGAAGATCAGGATCTTCGTTCCGATGCCCACCAGCGTTTTCCTGCCGTTCTCCACGGTGTCTTTCAGGGTCACTTCCATCTCATCAGCATCATCCGGCGTGTAGACGAGGTCTCTGCCGCAGACGGTCAACAGGCCGTTCAGGTGATACATCCCGTTCAGGTCTGCTTCCTCCCGCAGCTTCCGCCGGGGCAGACGGGTGCTCAGGGCCGGGAAATTCCGGGCCGAAAAGTTGATGCCCGCGCTGTACTCTGCCTCGGTGCAGCTGTACGTCTCGTTCAGCCCGCCGAACACCCGCAGCATGTTCCGTGTGTTTTTCAGGCCGTTCCGGTTCGAAAGTATCATCTTTCTCCCTCCTTACCAACGCCAGCTGCAGCCCCGGGTGGGCAGATTCTTCCGCCGCAGCCACGCGGCCAGTTCGGCTAAGATGCCGTTGTACTGAGCCTGCTCACCGGCGTACCGGTCGTTCTCGCCCAGCGCGGCGTCCGTCATGGCGCACAGATAGTGCGGGTACAGGCTGTCGAAGGGCGGCGGCACCAGCAGCACGTCGTCATCCCGCAGGCCGTTGTCCCACGCAATGTCCGCGCCCACGCCCTCCCGGCTGTCGGCGCTGCTGGGCCGGAAAAATTTCTCCCGCAGCATCCCGTCCACCTCGCACAGCCAGCGCTGCCGGGTGCGGGCCGCGACACGGCTGCCCGGGCGCAGCTCTTCGGCTCGCTCCATCGCTTCTCCTACCGTCATAAAAAGCCTCCTTTCGCTTTTTCCAAAAAGGCCCGGCAGAAGCGGCCTTCTCCGCCGTTTCTGCCGGGCCGCGTTGTCTTATTTTACTGGGCCGCAGTCTCTGCCGCAGCGATGCGGGCGGCGGTGTACTCGTCCTGCTGCTGGCTGTGTTCCAGCACCTCGGCCACTTCAGGCGGCACTTCCACCTCCACGCCCCGGCGGATCTTGTAGTTCACGCCGTTGACGCTCACGAACAGATCGCCCTTGTACCGGCTGTTGTCCTTGAACAGCCGGATGCGGACATTCTTCTTTTCTGCCATAGCTTCTCCTTTCCGGCCGGCTCAGTTTGCCGCCGCAGTGGTGGAATAGCTGGACACGCTCTCGATGCGCACCATGTACTGCTCCACCAGACGCTCGGCGGCGCGCATACCCTTCCAGCCCACAGAGGCGCGCTGGTTCAGCGGATCGTCGCCGTAGCCCAGCTGCTTGACGATGTGCTCCAGGCCGCCGCCTTCCAGCTCGGTGACGCCGTAGGCGTGGGCGCCCAGCACGAGGGTGCCAAAGACGGCCAGACCCTCCGGACAGGTAGCGTCCTTCCAGATCTTCGCCTCGCTGGTCTCGATGAAGCGGATGTTGCCCAGCTTGCCGATCTCGCCGCGGTACATGGTGTCGGGGTCGGCGTACTTGTGGGCCTCGATGAACTCCTTGCAGGTCTTGAGGTCGTAGGCGGCGTAGGGATGGATGATGGCGATGTAGCTGTCGCCGATGGGGTCAGCGTTCATCGCGCCCAGCTGTGCCGCAGCCTGGAAGAACAGCTTCGGGGTCAGGGTGCAGCTCTTGTCCAGCGCCTTGCGGCTGGTGACGGCAGTCTCGGTGCCGTCTGCGGAAAGCTTCGGCGCATAGATGACGTTGGTGCCGCCGGCCAGCACATCGCGGGTGATGCTGTCCATGGTGCGGCCCGCCTGGCTTGCCAGAACGCGGGTGGCCTGTACCACATTGTTGTCGATGGCCGTCATCTGCAGCACATCGGTGAGCGGAGTCCAGCCGCCGTACTGGTGCAGGTCGCTGGTGATGGTGGTCACATTCAGGGTTTGGCCGTTGGGAGTCACGCCCTCGGTCAGCGGGGTATCGGCCTTGGGCAGGCTGTCGTACTTGCGGAACTCAATGGTCTTGCCGCCGTTCTGGGGTACGGGATAGTAGTCCGCGAACTGGTCATGCACCAGACGGGGCTCTGCCTGGTCGATAAGACGCTTCTCGTAGAAGGTCTTCATCTCGTTGGTCATGGTGCCGGTGGTGTTCTGCAGGCTGGCAGAAGGGTCGGCAAAGAGCTGGAGGTCCATCTTCAGGTTGTAGTTTTTCATGTCATTTGTCCTTTCTGTATCAAAATTTTCAAAAACTGATCTTCACCCCGTGCATCGCACGGCGTTCCAGTGCCTCACGCTGGGCGCGGGTCATGCTGGCCACATCGGCCCGGGTGATGGCCGCACCACCGGGGCTGGTACCGTTTTCCGCCGGGCGGGCCGAACGCTGGCGGATGCGCTCCACAACGCCCTGCTCCACGGTCTGGGCGGTCTGACGCAGAGCGTCGTTGTAGTGGGCCAGACGGTAGGCGTCACCCATCCGCATCCCGGGCAGCTCCATCAGGCGGCGCATCTCGGGGTTCGCCAGCTCCTGCTTGAGCGAAAAATCCGGCATATCCCGGCGAAGCATCGCCTCTTCCGCCGCCCAGCGGGCGTGGAGGGCGCGGACGGTGTTCGCGCCCTCTCTCAGGCCCGGGATGGGCGGGAGCGGCAGCGGCGCAGGGCGTTCGGGCGGTGCAGGACGCTCTTCCGGCTCCTGCACTGCCGCCGGTGTCGGCACATCCGAAGCTTCCCGGCCCTCATCCGCCTTCATAGTCCCGGAGGCGATGGCCTGCTGAGCCTGTGCATGGCTGAGGGCAGGAGCGGAGGGGGCGGCGGCATCGCCGCCCTCCGAGGCAAAGAGCTGCAGATCCACCATCGACTGTTCTCCCCGTCCGCTCAAATCGGCGAAGCGGACATTGTCCGGGTAGCGTTCTGCCAGCAGAGCAAAGCCCGCCTTTGCAAATTCGAACGCCCCCTCCACCCACGGCTTCTGGGGTGCTGCCGCCGTCACGGCCAGACGCGGGCCGTCCGGCTCATCCCACACGCCGCTCCTGGTGCCTTCCTCGCCCGCCAGCAGGGCGCAGAGGGTCTGCATCAGGGTGCTGGCCCCCGCACACACGATGTCCTGCCCGGCGGGGGCATAGCCCGCATGGCCCGAAGCTTCCAGCCGACAGGTGGGGCCTGCCGGGCCATCCAGCTCGGTGTAGTTTACTTTTATCATCTCATTTCTCCTTTCTGCGTCTTCATCGCCCTCGCCATTGCAGCCGTGCTCAGCTCCTGTGCCGGGCCGCTGAGCTTGGGGGCTTTGGACTTTTTCTGCACTTCCAGCAGACCCGTCAGCTGGGCCATCTGGGCCTGCATCTGCGCCAGCTGCTGGGCAAGGGTGCCGTTCTGACGCACCCTCTGGCGCACCTTTTCGATGCCCTCAAAGTCCATCATTTCCAGCGCCGCCAGCGCGGCGTCGGCGTTGGCCGGGGCGAAAAAGCCCAGCTGATAGCACTCCTTGGCCGTCTCGTTCTGCGACAGGCGGGAGAAGGTGGACTTTTTCTCCGCACTCACCACGATGTCGAACACCGGCTCATGACTGCCCAGCTCCACGCCGCCCACGACTCTTGCAGGCTGGGCGCGGAGCACCTGGCCCGAAAAGCGGACGAACTCGCTCTCGCCGCTCTTGCCGGTGATGCGGAAGATGCGCTCCTCGTCGTAGAACTGCCTCATCAGCTCGATGATAAGGTAGCACTCTTTGGCAAATGCCCTGTAAGCGCTCTTGAGCATATCCCGGCTGAGCTTCGAACCCGCCTCCTGCAAGGCCGCGATGGCCGAAGCTGCCGTCACGCCGCCTGCGGTGCCGCCCTGGGTCATGTCACGGTTTCCGCTGATCTCCTTCAGCTCCTCGATGCGGCTGTTGCGGTAGCTCAGGCTGTTGCCCTGCAGACCCGCCGTCTGCAACGGCCGGAAACTGTCGTCGTTCAGGCGCCCCACCACATGGATGATGTCCCGCGACAGGTCAGTCAGCTCTTCCTCATTGACGCCCGCCGTGTCGCTCAGCACATACCGCTGGCGGGACGAGAGCAGGACGTTCTCGTCCATGGCGTGGTTCATCTTGTCGATGGCGGTCTGGCACTCCTTCATCACATCGATGTACCCGAAGCCCGCCGGGCTGTCCTCTTCCATGAACAGCGCGTCGAACACAAAGGGATACTTGCCGTGGTCGTAGAAGCCTCTTTCGGCCAGCGCCGGGTCGTTCTCGCTGGCGTAGAGCACCACGCCATTGCAGAACTTGCAGTAGTGCAGGACGCTCCTGCCCTCGGGGGAAAGCTTTTTGTAGTACCAGTCCACCACGACGCTCTTGTCGCTGGTATCAAGGCCGCCGTCGTGGATGTAATGCGGCACGTCCAGCACGCTGGCAGTATGTCCGGCCAGCTGGGGCCAGCGGCTTTCCAGCTGAGCCGTGTCGGCCAGACTCAGCGAGAAAAAGTGGGGCGACGCCTGAATATTGTCCACGCCCGGCTCCCAGTAGAGCATCAGCAGGTTCATGGGCCGGATGGCGATCTCGCCCACACCGCCCCGCTGCTCCGAATCCCAGAACACGCCTTTGACTCCGGTTCCCTGCTTGAGCTTGCGCCACCAGGTGTCGCTGTACACCCGCTCATAGTCAGCCTGTTCCAGCACCACGGGCAGCACGCTGGAAAGCGCCTGTGCCGCTGCCTCGTCGTCCTCGGCACGGGGCAGGACGTTGGGACTGGGGTAGTTGTCCATCGCGTCGGCATGCTTGTTGGCGATGGAGTTGAACAACCAGCCGCTGGACGGCTGGGGTTTGCCCTCCATCATGGGGTTCTGGTAGTTCTTCCAGTGTCCCATCCGGAACCACAGTTCGTTGTCCACCAGGCGCTTGTCCAGCGCGGCCTTGCCCGCCTTGTACCGCTGCAAGATCTGCGCAGCCTCAGCCACCTCTTCCGGCCCGATGGGCAGTTTTGTTGCTTCATCCATAGTATTTGTTTTTCTCCTTCCTGCCCTCTGTTGCAGGGCGCTATCGTTTTTCTCCGCCCCCAGCCTCTCCCAAAGGGAGAGCCTTTACACCCTCAGAAATTTCGCCTTCCGATGCAGCTCCAGCGGGTCATCCAGCACCGGCGGGGCCGATGTATGCCGGGGCGGCGAGATGGGATTTTCCATCAGCACATAGCGGCACTCATCGTAGATGTGGTCTTCCTGCCGGGTGTCGATGTCCTCCACATTGCTCTCGTCGTACACGAGGTTCGGGATGGTGCGGATGAAGTGCTTGCAGGTATTGAACACCTGCAGCATCGGCCTGCCCTCGCCGTCAAAATTCAGCCGGTAGTGCATCTGCATCTTGCCCGCCAGACGGGTGTGGTCGCCGGGCATCCAGTGCAGAAAGTTCGGCCCCCGCTCCATCATGGCGGCGATGCTCTCGCCCCGGCTCTCGTCGAAGATGGCCGGGTCGGCGATGCCCTGAATGACTCTGCCCCGGAGCACCGGGTCGTTCTGCTCGGCCTCCCGGATGCGCCGTGCCTGCTCCACCGGGTCGATGCGCAGACCCTCGTTGGGGCGTCCGGTGCAGCCGTACAGCTCCTTGATGCGGTAGAGCCGCCCTTCCTCGTCCGCCGCGTACCACCCCACCGAGAACGGCTTCGAAAAGCCGAAATCGTAGCCCCGGTAGATTTTCCAGTGCTTCGGGATGGTGAACGGCGCGATGACGTGGGTCCAGCGCTGGTCTTCGTAGTGGTTCGGGTCATTCCGCCACTCGGTGAACACCTGCCCCGAAAAGCTGTCCCAGCTGCCGTAGAGCAGCGCCTGCTTTTCGGCCTCCGGCATGGCCGCGAGGCTGGCCAGATAGTCCGGGTCATTTTCCAGAAGGGCTGGGTTATCGAAGATGCTGGACGGGATGAACACCCGCGCCCGCCGCAGCACCTTTTCGGTGCCGTCCGGCATCCGCACCGGGTATTCCTCCACGATGGGGGTGCCGGGCGGAGCGGGCGTGATGAACCGCGCCTTCACCCAGCCGTGGCCCACCCCGCCGGGGTTGGTGGTGGCCCGCAGATACACCCGGGTGCCGGGGCCGGTGGGGCGGTTGCGGCTCATCATGTAGCTGTACTCCTCCCACTCGAAGTGGGTCAGCTCGTCGAACCCGATGAAATCGAAAGCTTTGCCCTGATAGTTCGTCCGGTCCTTGGTGTACTGCATCGAGCCGAAGTAAATTTTCGCCCCGCTGGGGAAGACCCACACATGGCTCGTGGCGTTGTACTGCGCCTCCGGAAAGGCCCGGCGGTAATAGCTTTGACTCTTGTCCACGAGGTCGGAAAGCTGCGGATAGGTCTTGCGGAGGATGAGCGCCCGGTAGTGCGGAATGTGTACCTGCCGCAGCGCCTCGATGACGAGGGCGTCGCTCTTACCGCCGCCGGCCGCGCCGCCGTAAAGTGCTTCCGGCTCCGGCCTCCGCATAAATTCCATCTGCCTCGGCTGAGGCCTCCACACGACGCCCGCATTCTTGTTTTCTGCCATCATACATCCTCCACCGGCGGCAGCAGCACCACGCCGCACTCCCGCCCTTCTGCGTCCACGCCCTGGTCGTTCAGGGTCTTCGACACGCCCGCCAGGTCTTTCAGCACAGCAGTCGCTTCTTTCAGTCCCTTCATGATTCCGGGGTCGGTGCTGTTCTCTCGGCGGGCCGTGCGCTGGCGGGCATTCAAATCTTTCACCTCCTGCGCCAGCATGGTGCTCAGGGTGTCGGTGGCTTTCCGGAGACTTTCCTGTCCCTTGGCCGCAGTCTGCTTTTCCTGCCCCATCCTGTGTTCTCACTTCCTTTCGTTCTGTCGCTGGCAAAAGGATACCACGCTTTTCTCCGCCGCAGGAGTACATACTTTTTGCCCTCAGATTTGTATTTTACTGTATATTTTATCCTGTAAGTAATATTTCAAAGTGACAAAAATCCCCTGCCTGTGTTCTTTTCCACAGACAGGGGATCTTTCACTCAATTTTCTGCGCAAAGTCTCCGGGAGACTCTCTGCGTATTTTTACAGGGTTTCCACCCGGTCAAACAGCTCCTTTGCGGCCTCCACAGCCTCCTTGCTGCCGAAGACCACCCTCACGCCCTTCTCCATCCGGGCCGACAGGTCCGCCGCCTCGGCCTTGAGGGCGGCAGCATCCACACTGCACAGGCTCTTGCGCTCGGCGGCAGTCATCTCGTCGGTGATGCCGCAAAAATATTTGCAGTCGGTAGACGCAGCCTCTTCCCGGGGCTTGCGCGGGGTGTCCAGCTTTGCTGCCGCGCCCACGATGAACTCGTTCATGTCCTTCTCGGTGTAGTCGCGGCCTGCCAGTTCTGCCGGCCCCTTTGCGAAAGTCTCATAGCTTTCTTTCAGGTGCGGGTCGCGGTAGGTGTAGAGATATTCGGTGTCGTCGTTCTGGGTCACCATGCCGGTGCCGTACGCGCCGCCCACCTCGCGGATATTGTGCCACAGATACTCGTAGCTCATCACCCGGGCCAGCACCTTCCGCTCCAACCGCCGCTCCATGGGCCAGACCAGCACATCGTAGTTCACGCCGCCGTCGATGATGAAGGCCTCGTTCACCGGAGCTGTCAGCTCCTCAGTGTAGGGCTTTGCCTCGCCGCGCTTTTCTGCCGCGAAGGCACTGCCCGGCAAAAGCTTTTTCAGGGTATCCAGCGCCGCGTCGCTGCCGTGGAGGCTGACGGTCAGGGCGTTCTTTTTCAGCACGCTCTTCCACACCTCTTCCATCTTTTTGCCCAGAGCGGTCCAGTCGGCCTTTTCCAGCAGCTCACAGAGATAGTGGTAGTAGCTCACGCCGTTGCAGCGCTCACTCAGTGCGGATTCCACCGAGAAATGTGCCGCCGCCCGCATGGCGGCGAAGGCGTGGCCCTCCCGCAGGAACTTCTGCTCCATGAGCAGCTTCTGCTGGCTTGCCACCCGCTCCATAGCAGCTTCGGCCTGCGGGCCGCTGAACTTTGTCTCATACAGCCACTCACTGCCCAGCTCCACAGCCTTTTCGAGGCTGCGTTCCAGCATACTCATCCCCACGATGAGCTTTGCGTGGCAGGGCCTGCCTTCCTGCCGTCCCGTCCAGCAGTCCATCCACGCACCACTGCTTCCCAGCCAGGTGTTCCGCAGAGTGTTCAGTTCCTGGGCCGTGTGCTTTTCGGTGTCCAGCTCATCCATGACATCCGTGAGCAGATGCAGGCAGGACATATCTTCCGGTGCCATGCCGCCCAGATCATAGTAAAGGTACAGGTAGGTATTGCCCGCCGAGGGGTGGTGCAGCAGTTCTGCACCCGCCAGCAGCTCCTTGCTGCCCGGTGTCTGCTTTTTGCCCTCGCCGAGGTCGGCGGCTGTCAGCGGATGGTCCAGCACCAGCTTGCCGTCGGTGCGGGCGGCGCGCCCCTCTTCCTCTTTCTTGGGCAGGGTCGGCACCTGGATGATCTCCACCGGCGCAGGCGCGAACAGCTCCCGCAGCAGCTCATTGAACCAGCCCTGTTCCAGCTTCTCCCGCAGGGAAGCGAACAGAGCGTTCGTGTGGAGCAGCAGGGCCGGGTCGCCGGTGTGGAGCCATCCGGTAGATGCATTAATGGCGTCCAGCACGCCGTCCGGGATGCTGCCCGGCCGCTCAAGGGAAGCGAACTCGGTGGAGTTGAGGCTTGCCATCAGCAGCTCCTCGGGGATGCCCTTCTCGAGGATGCCGTCCACGGCTTTGCGCACTGCAGCGGCAAACTTGCCCGCCGACTCTTCCGTCGCGCCCCGCAGCACAAGCTCCAAGGTCGGCTGCAGCGTGCTGTCATCGAAGCCCACGTCGATGTCCGCGCCCAGTTTTTCTTCCAGCAGAGCGGCTTTCAGAGGCGCCTGGTTCGTTCCCAGCAGGGCGTCCAGCAGGATCTCCACGCCCAGCTGGCGCTCCCGGTCGCTGAACGCACCGGTGTACCACGCCAGCGCACACTGAGCCTCGTCCGGCTCCGGCTTCTCGGTATAGTACGGGATATTCCGCTTCGCACCGGCCTGCTCGTCCTGCACCGTCAGGCGGGGGCGGCTGGCGCTCTTGGGCATACGGCTCAGATACTGCTCGTCGAGGAAGGCCAGCTTCTCGGCCATGTCCATCTTGCCGTAGAGGGTGATGCAGCAGTTATCGGCGCTGTAGTGGCGGCGGTAGACCCGCACATACTTCTCATAGGTCAGCGCCGGAATGGACGCCGGGTCGCCGCCGGAGACGAAGCCGTAAGCCGTATCCGGGAACATTGCCCGGCTCAGAGCGTTCTGCAGCTGTGCGTCCGGCGTCGCCAGCGCCCCCTGCATCTCGTTGTAGACGACGCCGCTCACCGTGCCGTCTTCGTCCCGGTGCCAGCCCTCCTGCTCGAACACGCCCTTGTCCACCATGGCCAGCGGGCAGAACACCGCGTTGAGATAGACGTCCATCAGGTTCTTGAAGTCCGTCTCGTTGGGGGTAGCGAAGGGATACACCGTCTTGTCCGGGAAGGTCATGGCGTTCAGGAAGGACGCCATGCTGCTCTTGAGCAGCTGCAAAAACGGCGACTTCACCGGGTACTTCTCGCTGCCTGCCAGCACCGAGTGCTCGAGGATGTGGAACACGCCGGTGTCGTCGGAAGGGAAGGTGCCGAAGCCGATGCCGAAGGCCTTGTTGTCGTCGTCGTTTTCCACCAGCAGGACAGCCGCCCCGCTGACGTCATGGGTCAGCACGGTCAGCGTTCCGTGCTGTTCGGGGCAGTCCTCGCGCTTGACGAGGGTGTAGCCGGGATATTGTTTCATGGTCTTGCTCCTTTGTATTTTCTGGATTTTGATTCTATTGTATCATCCTACCCGCCAAAACACAATGAATGGTTTGTGAATCATAACTCGCTGGTAAACAAAAAACTCTGCCCTGTCCGAAGACAAAGCAGAGGTCAAAACGATTTACACTGTCTCACCCTGACGGAACGACACTCTGAACAGCACGAATCCCACGATGAACAGCACGATGAGGGAGCCGACACCCACATTGGCGCTGCCGGTGAGCTGGCTTCCCACACTGACGATCATGGTGCCAAGGAAGGACGCGCCCTTGCCGCAGATGTCGAAGAGGCCAAAGTATTCGCCCGACTTTTCCGGCGGGGTGATCTTTGCAAAGTGGGAGCGGCTGAGCGCCTGCACGCCGCCCTGGAACATGCCCACGATGACGGCCAGCACCCAGAACTGCCACTGCTGGGTCAGGAAAAACGCAAACACTGCGATGCCCGCGTAGGCCGCGATGCACACCGGGATGAGTTTTGCCGAGGGGTACTTGTTCGACAACCGCCCAAAGATGAGGGCCGACGGGAACGCCACGATCTGGGTCACAAGAAGTGCCAGCAAAAGGCCGGTGGTGTCCAAACCCAGCGCCGTGCCGTAGGCCGTCGCCATGTCGATAATGGTGTACACGCCGTCGATGTAGCAGAAGAACGCCAGCAAAAACCAGAACACCTGTTTATCCTCCGGCAGATGCCGCAGGGTATGGCCGATGCGGGCAAAACTCTGCCGGACAGCGTGCTTTTCCACCTCCACATAGTGGAGCTGTTTATAACTTTTCAGCAGCGGCAGGGTCGTGAGCAGCCACCACGCCGCCGTCAGCAGGAGTGCCAGGTTCAGCGCCGTCATCTGGCTGATGCCGATGCTCCCCGCCCCCAGCACAAGACCGAGGCAGACCACGAAGGGTACACAGCTGCCGATGTATCCCCACGCATAGCCCCGGCTGGACACTTCGTCCATCCGCTCGGGAGTGGTCACATCCCCGAGCATGGAGTCGTAGAACACCAGGCTGCCCGAAAAGCCCACCTTCGCGATGACGAAGATGACCAGAAACGGCAGCCACGCCGACGCCGCGCCCATGGCGCAGCAGCCCACGATGCCCACGAAAACGCAGAGTATGAAGATAGGCTTCTTGAAGCCCTTCGTATCAGCCACTGTCCCCAAAATGGGGCTCAAAACAGCCGTGATGACGGTCACAGCCGAGCTGGCATAGCCCCAGTAAGCCAGATACTCCACCGAGCTCAGGCCCCCGGCCTCCGCCAGCGCATTGAAGAAAATGGGGATAAGGGTGGCCACCATCAGCACAAAGGCCGAGTTGCCCACGTCGTACAGGATCCAGTTCCGCTCCAAGCTCGTCAGGCGGAATTTACCGCTCTTTTCCATCCGGTGCTCCTCTCAGTTCTCCCCAAACGTATGCTGATACTCCGCCCCAAGCGGCTTGTTCTCTGCATACTCTTCGATGAGCCTTACCGCCAGCGGCACAGCCGTTTTATACAGCTCTTCGAGCTTCTGGCTGCTCTGGACGCATTTGGGGTTCAGCTGCGGATTCGCCACAAGGCCGTGCATGAACTCATACTTGCCCGCGACGCGCATCCCGGTCAGCACCACCCAGCGCTTGACGGGGTTCGCCGCCTGCAAAAAATGATGCACCGTTATCATCCCCTTCATCGCCGCCAGCGTCTCGTCCACCGTGACGCCTTCGTAGAAGGGCGCGATGACCTCGGCCCGCTCCCGGCTGGGTTTGATGTGGCTGGCCGTGAAGAACTTTATGGGGTCGAGGCCGTCTTCCCGCATCAGGGCGTTGTCAAACTCCGTCTCGATCTCGCAGTGTCCCACACCGCTCTCCCGGACATAGGCCTCCACATAAGGGTGACAGGTGCTGTCCAGCGCGAAGTGACAGACAAAGCCCAGCGCATAGGCCAGAGCAGCATCTTTGTCCGGCGCATTTTCCACCACGGTGCGGGCACGGGTGAAAAACACCTCGCCCTTCTGCTCGTGCATGGTATTACCCAGACGGTTCACCGGGTTCGACTGCAAGGCCTTGTAATAAAACATCAGGTCCGGCCCGTGGAGACCTATGTCGTAAAGCTCCCGGTGCTGTTCCAGCGTCGCGCGCAGACCGTCCGGCAGCAGGGCCAGAACATCCGCACCAAAGCGGCGGTGTGCGTAGGTAGAAGGCATGATACCGCCCCTTTTCGTTTATTTTTCGTAGCCCTGCGGCAGCTCGTTCTTCAGGCCGCGCTCCATCAGGGACTTGACAGCCTCTGCCGCACTCATGCCCTTGTTGACGATGGCGTTGACGGTCTGGACGATGGGCATTTCCACCTGATACCGCTCGGCCAGTTCCAGCGCAGCGGGCAGGGCGTTCATGCCCTCGACCACCATGCCGACTTCCTTGACGGCATTTTCCGGGGTCTCGCCCTTGCCGATGAGGATACCGGCGCGGTTGTTGCGGCTGTGCATACTGGTGGCGGTCACGATGAGGTCGCCGATACCGGCCAGACCTGCGAAAGTGTGGACATTGCAGCCCATCGCCACGCCCAGACGGGCGATCTCGGCGATGCCGCGGGTGATGAGGGCAGCGCGGGCATTATCGCCGTAGCCGAGGCCGGTGGAGATGCCGACGCCCAGCGCGATGACGTTCTTCATGGCGCCGCTCAGCTCTACACCCTTGATGTCCTCGTTGGTGTAGACGCGCATGACATTGTTGGTGAAGACCTCCTGCACATAGGCAGCGGCCTCCATATCCTTGCTGGCCGACACGATGGTGGTGGGCAGGTCGATGGCCACTTCCTCGGCGTGGGTGGGGCCGGACAGGGCCACAAGACGCACGCCCTTCGGGCCGCCTTCCTTGCCCAGCTCATCGGCCAGGATTTCGGTCATGGTGTACAGGGTGTCGGGCTCGATGCCCTTTGCCACGTCCACGATGATCTGGCCGTCGGCCACATAGGGCCGGGCCTTCGCCGCCGTGGAGCGGACGAACACCGACGGCACTGCGAACAGCAGGATGTCCTTGTCTTTGCAGACTTCCTCGATGCTCTTGGTGAACCGCAGCTCGTCGGGGATCTTCATCTGCGGCAGATTGGGGTGCTTGCGGGTGGTGGAAAGGCTGTCGATTTCCTTCTCGATGGCCGACCACACCAGCACATCATTCCCGCTCACAGTCAGCATCCGTGCAAGGGCCATGCCCCAGGTGCCAGCGCCCAGAATACCAATACGTTTCATCACGTTTGTCCTCCGTATCCGCCGCGCTCCCGTCTGGCGGGGCGTGCGGCCTGTTTGTACCTTTACAGGTCTATACAGTTCTATTGTACCCGAAAGCTTCTGCCGCGTCAACTACTCTGCCGTTCTGCACAAAGTCAGCACCTGTTTTTCATCCATTTCGTCTATACCATGCAATTTTTCGAAACCATTTGCGTTCATTTCCAAATCATGTTATAGTATTCTGGTAGGTTTTGTAGGATTTTCATTTTTTCCTCTTGACTTCGACCCTGCTTTAAGGTATATAATATGTCCACCCACTTGTCCTGTCTGTTTATTCAAATTTTGAAAAAGGAGTATCCATGCTGGAAACACTCTTATCCAACCGCACCGTCAGCGTGCTCTGGGAGGCTCTTCCCCGCATCCTCTCGGCGGGCCTCACCATGACCATCCCCCTCACCCTCGTCTCGTTCACCTTGGCAATGGTGCTGGCGGTGGCTGTGGCGCTGGTGCAGTACGCCCGGGTGCCGGTGCTGAGCCAGCTGGCCCGGTTCTACATCTGGGTCATCCGCGGCACGCCGCTGCTGGTGCAGCTTTTCATCATCTTTTACGGCCTGCCCAGCGTGGGCATCATGCTGGACGCTTTCCCGGCGGCAGTCATCGCCTTCGCCTTCAACGAGGGTGCATACTGTGCCGAGACCATGCGCGGCGCACTCGAGAGCGTGCCGCAGGGCCAGCTGGAAGCCGGCTACTGCGTCGGCATGAGCTGGTGGCAGATCATGCGCCGCATCGTGCTGCCGCAGGCCCTGCGCACCGCCGTGCCTGCCCTCTCCAACTCCCTCATCGGCATGATAAAGGACACCTCTCTGGCCTCCAACATCACGGTAGCGGAGCTGTTCATGGCCGGCCAGCGCGTCGCCGCCCGCACCTACATCTTCCTGCCCATTTACTGTGAGGTGGCCGTGGTGTATCTGCTGTTCTGTACCGTCATCACCAAGCTGCAAGGGCTGCTGGAGCGCCAGCTCAACGCCCACGGCTTCCAGTAAGAAAGGAGTGTGGCTGTTATGGCAATGTTAGAGATACGCGGCGTCCACAAATCCTTCCATACTTACGCAAAGCCCGGCGTCCATCCCGGCATCTTTGGCCGCGCCCCCAAGCCGACCAGCAGTCTGGACGTACTGCGCGGCGTCGATTTGACGGTGGAAAAGGGCGACGTCGTGGCCATCCTCGGCCCTTCCGGCTCAGGCAAGACCACCCTGCTGCGTTGTCTCAACTTCCTTGAGACGGCGGACGCAGGCCAGCTCACCTTCGACGGTGAGACCTTCGACCTCGCCCACGCCGATCGCGCCAGCATCGCGCGGCTGCGCCGCAAGACGGCTTTCGTCTTCCAGAACTACAACCTCTTCCGCAACAAAACGGCCCTGCAGAACGTCACCGAGGGCCTCATCGTCGCCCGGAAGATGCCCAAAGCGGAGGCTGATGCCGTCGGCATGAAGATGCTGGAAAAGGTCGGCCTCGCCGACCGTGCCGACTACTACCCCCGTCAGCTGTCGGGCGGTCAGCAGCAGCGCGTGGCCATCGCCCGCGCTCTTGCCTCCGGCCCGGAGATCATCTATTTCGACGAACCCACCAGCGCCCTCGACCCGGAATTGACCGGCGAGGTGCTGGCCGTCATGCGGCAGCTGGCACAGGAGGGCATGACCATGCTGGTCGTCACCCATGAGATGGGCTTTGCCCGCAACGTCTCGTCCCGCACCGTCTTTATGGAAAACGGCGTCGTGGTCGAGGAAGCCCCCTCGCAGGAGTTCTTCGCCCATCCCAAAGAGGCAAGGACCCGTGAGTTCCTTCAGAAAATTTCCCATACTGAATAAGAAAGGATCATCACCTATGAAACGCAGAACCTTTATTTCTCTCATGAGCGTCATGGCCGCTGCCGGTGTTCTCTCGCTGGCTGGCTGCTCTTCCAACACTTCCGCCTCCACTGCTTCCAACATCGCTGCTTCTGCTTCCGCTGCTGCCGCCAACAAGCTGGAGACCATCCAGTCCAACGGCAAGCTGGTCATCGCGCTGGAAGGCGCATGGCAGCCCTGGAGCTTCCACGATGAGAGCGACACCCTCGTGGGCTACGACGTCGAAGTCTCCCGTGCCATTGCCGAGAAGCTGGGCGTCGAGCCCGAGTACGTCGAGAGCGACTGGGACAGCCTGTTTGCCGGTCTGGACGCTGGTCGCTACGATCTCGTCTGCAACGGCGTCGAAGTCACCGAAGAGCGCGCCAAGACCTACGACTTCACCACTCCCTACGGCTACATCCACACCGCCCTCGCCGTCCGCAAGGACAACGACGACATCAAGAGCTTCGAGGACCTCGCCGGCAAGACCACGGCCAACAGCCTCGCTTCCACCTACATGGAGCTGGCCGAGAGCTACGGCGCGACCGTGCAGGGCATCGACACGCTGGAAGAGACCATCCAGCTGCTGACTGCTGGCCGCATCGACGCCACCCTGAACGCCAACGTCTCCTTCTACGACTACCTGAACGTCCATCCGGACGCCGACTTCAAGCTGGTCGCCCAGACCGAAGATGCTTCTCACGTTGCGATCCCTATTGTCAAGAGCGAAGACTCTTCCTTCCTCGACGCCCTCAACAGTGCCATCGACGAACTGCGCGCTGACGGCACCCTCAAGGAGCTGGGCGAGAAGTATTTCGGTCAGGATATTTCTTCCGAGAATTAACTTTTTGTTTTGATCGTCAGCAAAGCATCAGAAGTGCATCATGGTCTATCCCGTAGGTGAAACCGCAAAGCTTCCGGGAGTCGTCAAAAATATCCGGGAAGAAGATCTTCCCGAGCGTTTCCGTGCCGAACTGCGCGGTGTCCCGGAAAGCAAATAAGAATATTGACGAAGGGGGCAGGTGCCATGCAGCACCTGCCCCCTTTTTGTTATAAATATCTTCCGGTAATACTCTCCGGGTTTCCCTGGATCTCCTCCGGCGTGCCTGTTGCCACGACGCGGCCGCCGCTCTCGCCGCCGCCCGGCCCCATGTCGATGACATAGTCCGCGTTGCGGATGACATCAAGGTCGTGTTCGATGACAACGACCGTTGCGCCGTTGTCCAGCAGGGCTTGGAACACCCGCAGCAGCACCTGCACGTCCAGCGGGTGGAGGCCGATGCTGGGCTCATCGAAAACGAACACCGAGTCGGTCTGGGTGCGGCCGATCTCGCTGGCCAGCTTGAGGCGCTGGGCCTCGCCGCCGGAGAGGCTGGGCGTCTCTTCGCCCAGTGTCAGGTAGCCCAGACCCAGCTGCTGCAATGTCTGCAGGCGCTGGCTCACTGTCTTCATCCCGCCGCAGAACTCAAGAGCGGAGTTGACGTCCATATCCATCAGTTCCGGCAGGGAGACGGCCTGCTCCGCCTTGTTCATCAGCTTCACGCCGTAAGCCACCCGCGCGTAGCGGGAACCCCGGCAGTCGGGGCAAACGATGTTCACATCCGGCAGGAACTGCACGTCCAGGCTCACCTCACCGGTGCCGTCGCAGCCGGGGCAGCGCAGACTGCCCGTATTGTAGGAAAAATCGCTGGCCTTGAAGCCCTTTTGCCTGGCGTCCGGAGATCTGGCATAGAGCTTCCGCAGCTCGTCGTGGACGCCCGCGTAGGTTGCCACGGTAGAGCGCACATTGATGCCGATGGGCGTCGCGTCGATGAGCTTGACGTGCGCGATGCCCTCGGCGCAAATCTCCCGGATATGTGCCGGGAGGGCGCTGCCGTTTATCTTTGCTTCCAGCGCCGGCACGAGGCTTTCCAGCACCATCGTCGTTTTGCCGGAGCCGGACACGCCCGTTACCACGGTGAGCCGCCCCTTGGGAATGTCCAGCTCCAAAGGCTTGACCGTGTGGATGCTGCCGGTGGAGAGATGGATCCCCCCCTCTGCGAACAGCTCTCCTTCCCTGGCACACCGGCGCAATTTCGTCTCAGCTTTTCCGGAGAGGAACGGCCCGATCTGGGACTCCGGCTTTGCCTCCAAATCAGCTATCGTCCCTTCGGCAATGACATGTCCGCCCTTAGCTCCCGCTTCCGGCCCCATCTCGATCACCCAGTCGGCCTCTTTCAGGATCTGGGTGTCGTGGTCCACCAGAATGACCGAGTTGCCGTCGGCCACGAGGTCGTGCATCACGCCGGTCAGGCCCACGATGTTCGACGGATGCAGGCCGATGGACGGCTCATCCAGCACATAGAGCACGCCGGTGGTGCGGTTGCGGACGGCCCGGGCCAGCTGCATCCGCTGGCGCTCACCGGTGGAAAGGGTCGAGGCCGAGCGGTCAAGCGTCAGATAGCCCAGACCTAAGTCCATCAGCCGCTTGGCGGTACTTTCGAATGCCTCGCAGATGCTCTCCGCCATCGGGCGCATCTCTTCCGGCAGGCTGCCCGGCACGCCCTTCACCCACTCCACGAGGGCTTCCAGCGTCATCTGGCAGGCTTCGTCCAGCGAGATGCCTCGCAGCTTCGGCGCACGCGCCGCCGCTGAGAGCCGTGAGCCGTGACACTCGGGGCAGACATCTTCCCGCAGGAACTTTTCCACCCGCTTCATGCCCTTGTCATCCTTGACCTTTGCAAGAGCATTTTCTACAGTGTAGACGGCATTGTAATAGGTAAAGTCCAGCTCGCCGGCCTGATTCGAGTTCCTGGCGTGGTAGAAGATATGCTTTTTCTCTGCTGGACCGTGGTAGACGATGTCCTTTTCCTGTTCGGTCAGGTCGCGGAACGGCACATCCGTCCTCACACCCATCTCCCGGCAGACATCTGTCATCAGCGACCACATCAGGCTGTTCCACGGGGCCACTGCGCCGCCGTCGATGGTCAGCGAGTCGTCCGGCACCAGCGACGCCATGTCCACCGTCCGGACGCTGCCTGTGCCGCTGCACTTCTGGCAGGCCCCTTGAGAGTTGAAAGCCAGCTCCTCCGCCGACGGCGCATAGAAATGCGCACCGCACTCCGGGCAGACTAGCTCCTTGCCCGCCGCAACAGCCAGCGTCGGCGGGATGTAATGCCCGTTCGGGCAGCGGTGGCTTGCGAGGCGGGAGTACATGAGCCGCAGGCTGTTCAGCAATTCCGTGCCGGTGCCGAAGGTGCTGCGGATGCCCGGTACGCCCGGCCGCTGGTGCAACGCCAGCGCCGCCGGGACATACAGCACCTCTTCCACCGAGGCTTTCGAAGCCTGGGTCATCCGGCGGCGGGTGTAGGTGGACAGCGCCTCCAGATACCGGCGGGAGCCTTCGGCATACAGCACCCCCAGCGCCAGCGAGGATTTACCCGACCCCGACACGCCCGCAATGCCCACGATCTTGTTCAGCGGGATGTCCACGTCGATGTTTTTCAGGTTGTGTACCTTTGCCCCGCGCACGAGCATTTTGTCTATCATTATGGTTTCCCTTCCCTTTGGCTTTTTTGCGCCAGATGAATTCCATGTTCTCTGTTTTAGTATAGCGTATCCTGATGTGTATTTCCACAATGGTCACCAATAAAATGCTATTTGCACCGGCAGCCACAGAAGAGTATACTATAATCAGTAAGGATCTCAAGTTCCTGTACACATGTATCTGACGAGATAAAAGGAGAACGAACATGGCAGTATTTCCAAAAGAATTTGTATGGGGCGCTGCGACTGCAGCCTATCAAATCGAGGGCGGTGCCGTCGAGGATGGAAAAGGCCGGAGCATCTGGGATGTTTTCTCCCACACACCGGGCCGCACCTATCGGGGCGAGACCGGTGATACCGCCTGCGACAGCTATCACCGCTGGCGGGAAGACATCGAACTGCTGAAGTCGATGCACCTGAAAGCCTATCGCTTCTCTGTGGCGTGGACGCGCATCGCCCCCACCGGCGGCACGGACTGGAACGAAAAAGGCTTTGCCTATTACGATGGTCTTGTGAATACTTTGCTGGAAGCGGGCATCGAGCCATATATTACGCTGTATCACTGGGATTTGCCGCAGGCGCTGGAAGAAAAGGGCGGCTGGCAGAATGAGGACACCGCCCGGGCGTTTGCAGTCTACACGGCAAAAATGGCAGAACATTTCAAAGGCAGGGTCCACCAGTGGTTCACCTTCAATGAGCCTGCCTGTATCGTGAAAATGGGCTATGGGACAGGTGAGCATGCGCCGGGGCTGAAACTCCCGCTGGAAGGGCAGTTCACCTGCTGGCAGAATATCATCTATGCGCACTGCCTTGCCGCGCAGGAGCTCCGCCATACGGACGCCGAAAACAGAGTGGGCTTCGTCTCCACAGGCCGCATCTGCTACCCCGTATCTGAGGCAAAAGCAGATGTGGACGCCGCCCGGGCTCTGACCTTTGCCTGCCCGGACGAGGACTGGGCCTTTACCCACACGATGTCGCTCGACCCTCTGTGCCTTGGCCGCTGGCCCGGACCGGACCTCTGTGGGCCGCAGCTTTCCGCCTGCATCGGTGCTGTGCCGCAATACATCAACGACGCCCTGTCTCTGGGCAGACCGGATATGCTCGGGCTGAACATCTACAATGCCGCGCCTGTACAGATGGGAACGAATGGCCCCTGTTATGTGGAGCGCCCTGCGGGATACGCTCACACAGCCATGAACTGGCCGGTAGAGCCGGAAAGCCTGAACTGGGGTCCCCGTTACATCCAGGAGCGGTATGGACTGCCCATGTTCATCGCGGAGAACGGCTTATCCTGCACCGACAAAATCTATCGGGACGGCAAGGTGCATGACGTGGAGCGAATTGATTTTCTGGCGCGCTATCTGGAAAAACTCTCCGAGGGCATTCAGGCCGGTGCCGACGTGCGAGGGTACTTCCATTGGAGCCTGCTGGACAACTACGAGTGGCACAGCGGATACAGAGAGCGTTTTGGTCTGGTGTACGTCGATTACGCTTCCGGGCGGCGCATCCCGAAAGACAGTGCCTTCTGGTATGGCGAAGTTGCGGCGACCAACGGCGGGTCCATCTGACCTGTAAAATAAAAGGGCGGCAGTTTCTCCAATACAGAACGAATATTGCAGCCATATCCAAGATACGTCTTACCCATCCTGCAAATTCTTTTATAATAGCACTGCTGCCTGAAAGCGCTGCAACAAATTCCCATATCAAAAGGGAAGCTTTCCGGTATGGGACAACGACAAATCATTTTATTGGGATGCGAAAGAGACGTCCTCCGCCTGCTTCGGCGCTGCCGGATGGCCCGGCTCCGCTTTTGTCAACATCTGCTGGAACTTCCGGGCCGCCGTGTTCAGTGGACGGTGATGGTCGTAGACGAGGCAGATAGAGCGGGATGGAATGATCTCCTGCAGATGCAGCTCGACAAGCTCGCCGCGGGCCAGAAGCTCTTTCGTCATCGGTTCCGGCACGAAGGCAAGGCCCAGCTCACTTTTCACCAGCGTGAGCATCTGGTCGGTGGTGGCGGCCTCGGTGTCGGGCCGGAGCACGGCGTCGTGGTCGAGGAAGAACTGCCGGTAGAAGCTCCGGGTCATGCTCTCATCGCTGAGAGAGATAAGCGGATAGCAGCTCAGTTCTTTCAGCGTCAGGCGCTGGCTGGCCAGTGCAGTGAAGGTCTTTCCACCCACCAGCACTTCATAAAACGGTCTCAGTTCCACCGTCTTCAGGCCCTGTTCTACTTCCGCCGGGGTGGAGATGATGGCAAAATCCACTTCTCCGTTCTTCACAGCCTGCACCGCCTGGGGCGTAGAGTGGTTCGAGATGCGCAGCCGGATGCCGGGATACTCGGTGTGGAACGTCCGCAGCTTCTCAGCCAGATAGATGTTCAGCGCCGTCTCCGTCGCACTGATGCTGATGGAGCCATGCTCGAGGGTGGCGCTGGCGCTCAGCTCTTCCTCCGCGTCCTGTATCTGCACCGCCGCCGAGGCGATGCGGGAGTAGAGCATCTCGCCCTCCGGCGTCAGGGTGACGCCCCGGTTGGAGCGGGTAAAGAGCACACAGTTCAGCTGGCTTTCCAGCCGGTTCATCGAGTGGGTGATGTTGGGCTGGTTGTTGCCCAGCACCCGCGCCGCTTTCGTAAAGTTCTGATACTTCGCCACATAATAGAAAATTTTGTAGTATTCCCAATCGACGTACATGGGAGCCTCCCCTCTTTCATACCGGAATCACATTTTTACTTCTCCCCCACCAGCGCCACGGCAACATCATTGACATTCGTGCCAGTAGCGCCGGTCATGATAAGGCCGTCCACAGCTTTCAGTGCATGGTAGGCGTCGTTGTTTTGCAGGGTGTCGAACACATTCCAGCCCTTGGCGGTCAGTGCGGAGAGGGTGTCACCATCCACATAGCCGCCGGCAGCATCCGTGGGGCCGTCGGTGCCGTCACTGCCCGCCGAGAACACTGCTGCATCCAGCCCGGCCAGCGCCGGAGCCGCTGCAAGGGCAAGCTCCTGACTCCGTCCGCCGAGGCCTTTGCCGGTCAGGTGGACGACCGTCTCGCCGCCTGCGATGTAGGCCAGCTTTTTTCCCTGCCCCGCGTGGGTCCGGACGATGGAGCCAAGGAAGCTGCCCGCCTCCCGGGCTTCACAGCAGAGCTGGTCGGTCAGCAGGACGGGCTCATAGCCAAGCTCCCGGCAGGCGGAAGCGGCGGCGGTGCAAAGCTCCCGCACACTGCCAGTGATCTGGGTCGTCACATTGTCCAGCATCTTGGGCGTTTCCTGCGCCAGAAGAACTTTTGCCTGTTCCGAGAGCTTCAGGTGATACTTCTCCGCAATGGTAAGCGCCTGTGCGCAAGTAGAGGTATCCGGCACCGCCGGGCCGCTGGCTATCATATCCAGCGGGTCGCCCAGAATATCGCTCAGCACGATGCTGAATACCTGAGCCGGGGAGCATGCCTGCGCGAACCGCCCGCCCTTGACGCCCGAAAGCCGTTTGCGGATGGTGTTCATCTCCACGATGTCAGCGCCACTGGCAAGGAGCTGGCCGGTGATGTCCTGCAATTCTGTGCCGGGGAGCAGCGGTTTTTCAAACAATGCACTTCCTCCGCCGGAGAGCAGAAACAGCACGGTATCCTCCGCCGCCAGGCCGCGCACCAGCTCCAATGCCTTTTCGGTGGCCGCAAAACTGTTCTCGTCCGGCACCGGATGGCCTGCTTCATAACAATTTACTCCCAGAATTTCGCCCCTGACGTGCTTGTATTTGGTCACGACCACGCCGCCGTCCACACGGCCCAGCGCTTCCACCGCCGCGTGTGCCATCTGCCATGCGGCCTTGCCCGCTGCGACCAGCAGCACCCTGCCGCCCTTGGGCGCAAAGGCTTTCAATGCGCGGCGGACAGCTTCGTCCGGCAGGACAGCGTTCAGGCTGGATGCGATGATGGCATCGGCATCCTTTCGCAGCGTCAGATTCATGAAACAGACCTCCTTGTGGGGTATGATTTACAGCAGACCGGCTTCGGTCATGGTTTTTACAAAGCCCTGCCTGGCCGGGCCGTCCGGAATCATTATACAGCAAGACCGACGTTTCGGGAATACTTTCGGCAATGGTTTTGAAATTGCTGTACAGCTCGACATCACGGACTGTACCTTCCTTAGTTGGGTCTTGTATCTGATTTTTATACTCGCTCTCTACGAAATACAAAAATCTTGTTTACAAACATCCCCCATGCAGCCGCCGGATCACCTTAAATGCGATCTCATGTTCTGTTGTCAGCGGTTTTTTCAAAGCGAAGAAAACAACACCGCTGGTCGGACAGGTGATCTCTGCCTCCACCTCTGCAGTAAACGGGTCAAGGATCACGCCCGTTTTCTGACCATACTCCACTTCCTGTCCCGGCTCCACGAAGCGGCGGAAGATCCCGCCCGCCGGGGTGAGTACATTTGCCATCTCGTTTTCCTGCACGACGGTGGACAGATACCCGCTGTGGCAGTGGTATCGCAGTAAACCGACCCGGCTGAGATACCGCAGCACGGCGGCAACGGCTTCCTGTGCGCTCTGCTCGTCAGCTTCGTCCGTTTCCTTGGTATAAATGCTGAACGCATTGGTCTCCCAGATCTGCCAATTATAGTTCAGCGTCGTCGTATCAATGGGGGCCGGTTTACGCATGACCACATAAGGCAGGCCGAACAGATTGCCCAGGCTGGCCGTCTGATAGCCGGTGTTCATAATGCGAATGTGCGGAACAAAGTCACCGGGCAGATAGAAGGACGCAAAATGGATATGCCCACACGCAGGACAAGCCCCGGTTGGAGCTGACCGAGAAGATCGAAGCGAACTTCTATTCCCAAGACCTGACCCCGGCAGCATCCCAGATCCAGCAAAATAAAAAGCCGGCGGCAACAAAAATCTCCGGTAAGGAGATCCTTGAAGCCATCCGGCTGATGGACGCAGACGAACGCAGAGAATTGACGAGAGCCTTGTTCGCCTAAAATTTCTTCTTTTTATGCAAAGGAAAGCAGGCTGTGCAAACCTTGCGCAGAAAAGCCCCTGATTCGGGCAAATGTGCAAACGGTGTGCAGAAAGTGTGCAGCCGCTTTCCTACATAAAGAAAGAACGTCAAATCTTTCGATTTGACGTTCAAAATTTGGTGCACCTCGCGCACTCATATCCGAACTTTTCTCCGCTTTCACGGCTTCCCCGAAAGCGACCGTTTCTGTACCTTCCTTATAGTTAAAGGTAATAAGCACCTTATCATCGTAGAGATAGATGGCATTGATGAAGGTATCTACCAGTGCCTGCCGCTGCTCCGGCTGGGTCATATCCAGCTTACGGAAACGGAGCAGCCAGAACCGGACGAATTCTTCTTTCATCTTCGGCTTGGCCAGCCGTTCTTCTGCAATGCGGGCTTGCAGTTCCTTCCGCTGTTCTTCCAGCGCTTCCAGCCGCTCCTTGGTGGAGCTGGTCAGAATGCCCATCTGGATAGCGTTCAGCATATTGGTGATGCCGGTTTCCGTTTCCTTCAACTGCTTTTCGTAGATAGGCAGGTCAGTGCTTTCCTGATTTTGCAGCTCCATGACCTTGGCAATGATGGCATTCATGGAAGCATCATCTTCCACCAGCTTCATGGTTTCGGTCACTACCAAATCTTCCAGCCATTGTTTCCGCACTGCCTTTTTATCGCAGGTCTTTTTCTTCTTGGCGGCAGCACACTTGTAATAAGTGTACATCCTGCCGGTATGACTGACACCACTTTCGCCAAACATCAGCGCTCCGCACTTACCACAGTACAGCTTGGTGGTGAGCAGATAACTTTCCTCTGCCTTATGACGGGCAGGGGCCTTTTTCTTTTTCGCCAGCTTTTCCTGCACCTTGTTGAACAGGTTCGCGTTTGCGCAGCGAAGCGGAGCAATGAAAGCCCCAGTGGGGCTTTTAAGCGACAGAACGGTCTTGCGTAGCAAGATGGAGGGGCCTTGCCCCGACAAGTTCACCTGATACCAGTGCCGGGATCGCATTGGGCTGTACCACATCCCGCAAACGCAATTCGCCGATGTACCGGCGATTACTCAGCATCCGCTGAATTGTGTTATAGGACATCTCTCCGCCCATCGAATTTTTGATGTTGTGCGCCTTTAACCAATCCCGCAGGTCAGTCATGGTCGCACCGTCCGCATACTTCTGGAACGTCTGCTCCACATACGGAGCCAGCAGCGGGTCTGGCTGGTAATGCCGGGTCTCATCGATCATGTAGCCGAACGGAATCGTGCCACCATTATAAATGCCCTTGAGAGCGTTCTCGGTCATGCCGCGCACGACCTTTTCAGACAGGTCAGCCGAGTAGTATTCGGCGTAGCCTTCCAGCACTGATTCCAGAATAATGCCCTCCGGGCCAGCCGAAATGACTTCCGTTGCCGATACCAGTTTCACGCCGTTTCGCTTCAGCTGAGTCTTGTACCGGGCACTGTCGTAGCGGTTTCGGGCAAAGCGGTCGAGCTTCCAGACAATGATGATGTCAAAGATGCCACGCTCACTGTCTTTGATCATCTGTTGGAACTGCGGGCGGTTATCGGTCTTGGCGGAGATGGCACGGTCAATGTAATGCTTCACCACCGTGAAGCCGTTCTTTTCCGCATAGGCGGTGCATTCCCGGATCTGACCTTCAATGGATTCTTCGCGCTGACTATCAGTAGAATAGCGGGCATAGATCACGGCGGTCATGGCAGGCACCTCCCATTTATACATCATTGAACGGTGGAGCGTTCTTTCAAAACAGTGTTTCGTATAATGTATATGCCACAGTTTTTAACTGAATGCAAGACTTTTTCCAAAATAAAAGCCGCCCTCATTCTCAGATCGTCCAATTCTGGCTTGCCGATTGCAGATCCACCATGTGGGCATACAGTCCCTTCCGGGCGTACAGCTCTGCCGGGCTGCCCTGCTCGGCCACGATGCCGCCCGACAGCACCACCACCTGGTCCGCACCGGCCACGGTCCGCATCCGGTGGGCGATGATGAGGACGGTTTTGTTTTTTATGAGCCGGGATAGAGCCTCCTGAATGGCAGTTTCGTTTTCCACATCCAAGCTGGCGGTGGCCTCGTCCAGCAGGATGATGGGAGCATCCTTCAGAAAAGCACGGGCGATGGAAATGCGCTGACGCTCGCCGCCGGAAAGAGCGCAGCCATTCTCGCCGATATTGGTGTTCCACTTGTCCGGCAGCTTCTCGGCAAATTCCTCGCAGTTTGCCAGCTTTGCCGCCGCCAGAACCTCCTCGTCGGTGGCCCCCTTGCGCCCCAGACGGATGTTTTCGAGGATCGTGTTGTCAAACAGGGTCACATCCTGAAAGACGATGGAATACAGGCTCATGAGCTTTTCCGGGTCGATTCGGGAAACCTCCATGCCACCCACAGTGATGCTGCCCTTCTGGTAGTCCCAGAACCGTGCCGCCAGTCGGGAAACGGTAGTCTTGCCGCCGCCGGAGGGGCCTACCAGTGCCGTGACCTCGCCCTGCTTCGCGGTAAAGGAGACATCCCGCAGCACCGTTTCACCGGAGTTATAGGCAAAGCCCACATGGTCGAACACGATATCGCAGCCCTGATTGGTCAGCTGCTCGCTGCCGGTCTGCAAGGGAGCGTCCAAGATCTCATTCATGCGTCCTACATTGGTGCGCATGGCAATGACCGCCGCCAGATTCTGCAAAGCCCCCTGCATGGGGTCGTACATCCGGGATGCCGCCATCAGGAACAGAAACAGGGTCAGCACGTCGATGCCGCCCTGCACCAGCAGCACCGAACCGGTGAGCGCCACCGATGCAATGCCCAGCTTGAGCACCATGCCGGCGGAGGACACAAACAGCGCTGTTTCCAGCTCTGCCACAATAGACTGCTTTTCCACTGCCCGAATTTTGTCGGAAAGGCCAGACAGATACCACTGCTCCGCATTGCTGGCTTTCAGGTCCCGGAGGGTCTCGATGTACTCCTGAATGCCGTCCGCACAGGCCATTTTCGCAGCCATGGTCCTGGCCTGCACCTTATCCTGTACCCGATAGCTGCCCACCACGATGGCAGCGGATACCGGAATGACCCACAGTGCCGCCAGTGCCATCCGCCACTCAAATGCAAACAGGCTCAGGGCAATGAGCACCGTGGAAATGAGGGAACCGAACAGACCGGGGATGAAGTGGGAGCAGTCCTTTTCCAACACCTCACAGTCCGCCATGATGGTGCTTGTCAGGTCGGCAAGGTCCCGCTTGCCAAAAAAGGACAGGGGCAGCTTCCGCAGCCGCTCCGCAAGGGTCAGGCGGCGGGTGCCGCTCTCTTTATAGGTGGTAAAATAGGTGCCGTTGTACTGGAACCATGTGGTCAGTAAAATCAGTGCAAAGCAGGCAAGGCACCCCAGCAGATAGAAGGTGCTTCTCCCGCTCGTGGAGCCTGCCAGCAGGTCTTTTACCAAAAGATACAACAGCCCGGTGGGCAGCATGAACGCCATGTTCTGGAACGCACAGGCCAGAACGCCCTTCACAAGCCCCTTTGCGCCCTCCGGGGAGCTGGCTGTGGCGTGTTGAATTTTTTCGATCATTCCTTACCCCTCCTTTGCGACCTTCCACTGCACCGACGCCTGATACTCCTGCCACATCCGGGCAAACAGACCGTTCTGTGCACACAGCTCATCCTTTGTGCCGGATTCTGCGATCTGCCCATCCTGCACCACATAGATGCAGTCGGCGTTGGCGACTGTGGACAGGCGGTGCGCGATCATCAGCACCGTTTTGCCCTTGGCAAGCTGGGCAAAGGCTGCCTGCACCTTTGCTTCATTGTCCGGGTCGGCAAAGGCGGTGGCCTCGTCCAGGATCAGGATGGGCACATTTTTCAGCATGGCGCGGGCAATGGCAATGCGCTGCTGCTCGCCACCGGAAAGATACACGCCCTTGGTGCCGATGACCGTGTGGATGCCCGCCGGGAACTTCTCCACGATATCCATGCACTGTGCAGCTTTCAGCGCCGCCAGCACCTCGGCTTCGGTGGCCTGTGGCCTACCCAGACGGACGTTGTCCAGAATGCTACCCTTGAGCAGGCGGCTGTTCTGGAATACAAAGGAGATGGTGTCCATCAACTCTTCCTTGGGGATAGCCCGCACATCCGCTCCGCCCACCCGGATGCTGCCGCTCTGCACATCAAAGAACCGGCAGACAAGGTTTGCCAGCGTGGATTTGCCGCCGCCGGAGGGGCCTACAAAAGCCACGGTATGTCCCGGCTGAATCTCCAGCGAAACGCCCTTGATGACCTCGGTTTCTCCGTCATAGCTGAAATGTACATCCTGCAACGTGACAGAGGAATCCTTCGGGTACTGCGGAACAGCCTGCACCTGCATGGGCGCCGCCTCCAGCACCGAGTCGATGCGTGCCAGCGCATCCGCCACCACCATCTTGTTCTCGCTCATATACATCATACGGGTCAGAGTCAGGGAGATCACCGGCGTGATGATGATATAGAACAGCAGGTTCAGCAGAAACTCCGGGGTGACGCCGTGGGTCGTGAACAGCAGCCCGCCCGCGATCAAAAAGGCGAACACCCCGTTGACGGCGGCGGTATAGAACATCATGGGCAGTCGCAGATCTTTGGTGTAGGAGACGACCCACTTTTCGTACTCATCAATGGCGGCCTTGAACTTTTTGAAGGAAAACACCGACTGCCCGAAGGTCTTGACCACCGGGATACCCCGGACGTACTCCACGGCCTCATTGGACATAGCCTCCAAGGCGTTGCCGTACTGCCGCATTTTTTCAGCCATCCGCTTGCCAGTCATGGTCGTCATAATGAGAAAAGCCAGCACCACCGGCGCAAGGCTCAGCAGACCCAGCCGCCAGTCGAACACAAGCAAAAGAACCAACAGACCTATGGGTGTTGCCATTGCATTATATTTGTCCGGCAGCTGATGGGCGAGAAATGTCTCCGCTGCGCCAGTACTCTCGTGGATGATCTTGCGCAGCTTACCGCTGCCAAACGTCTCCGTAAAGCCCAGCGGCAGTGTGGCAAGGTGTTCGGAAACCTCCAGCCGCAGATTGGTCGCCACTCGGAACGCCGACAGATGGGAGCACATCAGTGCCGCAATGTAAATGAGGTAAGCCAGCACCGCAAACAGCACTGCCATCCAGCCGTAATGGGGGATGTTCACCGCCTGCGCATAGTCCGGCGCGGCGTTCAGCACATCCCGCAGGATCTTCCAGATGTACACAAAGGGCACCAGTGCCACCAGCGCGCTGACCGCAGACAGCACCCACGAAGCGTAGGTGAAATATCGGTAGTTCCCGGCGTAGCCCATCAGCCGGGAAAGATCGGACTGTTTTTTCACGGAAAGACCTCCTTCAAATAATTTTTATGCAAAAATGTGCCGTGGCGTTTTTGCTCCACAGCACATTCTGCGCATTAACCTGCTAGATTTTCAGTACAGAACAGCTCAATGCAGTTGTCGATCATAGTCTGGTCGCAATCCGTAGAAATGCCAGATGCCACCCAGTAAGCATATTCGCCTGCATCGTACTGGCTCAGAGCTTCTGCATCCGAACCATAGCGAAACTCAATGTGGTAGGTTTCCGCACTGGTGTCTGGCGCGAGGAAAAAGTAGGTGAACTCGCCGGAATCGGCATCATCACTTTCAAACTCATACAGTCCATGCACAGGCTCCATGCCAATGTAGTGATAGGTATGGGAGAACAGCACATTGCCGTCCTTATCGGTGCCGGAAATGGTAGAAGTTTCACCATCGAAGGTCAAGGTCGCAAGGCTATTGGTAAAGCCGCAGAAATAGGCTCCGCCGCCGTTGGCATACGCTTTGACTGCATCTTCGCCGTAAACATCACCTGTCACCATAGAGGACAGCTTCTCAAAAGCAGCTTCGGCATTGTCCTCGCCCACGAGAGCGGTACAATCATCCAGCCATGTCTGCTTATATTCGTCCGCCAGAATCACCGGCCACAGTTCCTGATAGCTGCCTGTTAGGTCGTTCAGCAGCTGTGCAGCGGCAGCTTCGTTTTCATCCACAGCAGAAGAGGCGGTCTCTTCTACGGAAGAAACAGTGCTTTCTGCGGCAGAACTTGCAGAAACGGGAACAGAGCTCGCCGTGCCGCTGCTGCAGCCAACCAGAAGAGAAGCAGACAGAGCTAGCGCAGCAGCTGCACTCAGAATTCTTTTCATCAAACGCATTATCAATTTCCTCCACAAAATCAGAATATCGGGGTTAGCTTCAGCTAATCACGATACTGATTTTACTGGAACCGGACTTTCTGCGCAAGAACCAAATCGACAGAATCTATCCAATCGGACGCATCTTCCGATACTCCGTAGGCGTCATGCCGGCTGCTTCCCGAAATGCAGAAGAAAACTTATTCGGATTTTCGTACCCGACCCGATGGGCGATTTCAGCAACCGTGCAATCGGTTTCGAGTAGTAGCTTCTGTGCCAGCTGCAGCCGGTACTCTTTCTGATACGCATAGACCGAGCTTCCGTAAATGCCTTTGAAACAGCTTTTTAATGCCGTAGGCGAAAGGCCGACCTCCTGTGCAAGCTGTTCGATTGTACGGTGAACTGTCAGTTCCTGCGTGAGAAGAGCCGCAGCCTGCTTCACACACTCCACCTGATGCTGATTGAAATACTCTGTCTGCTGCACATCTTCCCTGTTTTTCAGCCGGGTCAGAATATGCAGCAACTCCAGCACTTTCAGCCGAAGATAGCCGGTGTCCGGCACAGAATGCGCTGTGTAAAGCTCTGAAAAAATATGGGCAATGGTCGGTTCTGACCGCAGGATACAGCAGCGGTTTTCCGTGCAGATGTACCGCCGTATGACATCAAGGTCTACGCCGTACCATTCCATTTGTTTCCGCATTTCCGGCGAGATCGCATCCAGATCCAGCAGAATGGTAATGCCGTGATAGTGCCGCAATGGGAAGCAGGAGGAGGATTTCTTGCGCGCTGCTGCACACACCGCAAAATCCCCTGCTGCCAGATAGCAGCAGCTATTTGCCCCAAAACTGCACTCGTAACGCCCAACGCGGCAGTGGTTGACCTCGATCACATTCCGCGCTGGTGCGGGAGTCTCGTCAAAGGAAACAAGATGCATATCGTTGTAGTACAGTTCTGCCCCCGAAAACAGTGGACAGATGGTCATACTCCCGCTCCCCGTTCCGTTGGAGAACACGACGGTGCGGGGCATCGCCGTGGAAGCAGTTTGCTCCGGGGGAAAATCAAAAAATGATTTATATATAGCCATTCTCTTTTCCTTAAGATTCGATTTTTCTTACTGATTCGCAGACGTGAACTGTCAAATTCCATTTCTCTGCAAAAATGTTTCCATCAAATCAAGATACCGTTCCGCCTGAACAATGAAGCTCACATGACCGCCCGGAACCGTGCGGATCTCTGCATCCAGTTTCCGGAACAGATCTGCGAACCGTTTCTGATTTTCTTTTTTGAAAATGTCATTTTCCGGGAGAAGGATCAGTATCCTCCCCCGCAGATATTCAAAATCATTTGCTCTGAAAGGCGAGTAATCCTTCAGCATATATACACACCGGAAGCTATGGATGCACTTTCTGCAAAAAACACAGACAATTCAGCAATCGCTGTCATCCTGCGAGGTGCGCAGAGTGCTTTTTCTCATACACCGCAGCCGCGATGCACCAGCGGATAAACTGCTTTGTTTCTGCTTTCTTCATTTTCTTCGCTTCCTGTTCGTAATCATAATAGCCAAAAGCGTTCCAGCTCCGACGCAAGCAGCGCTGGATGATTGATGATATCGCCATGGCCGAAACCGGTGAAGCAGCGGACGATCAGGCTCGGATATGCCGTCCGCAGCCGCTGGATGGCCTTTTTCATGTGCCCTTCTTTTTCTCCGTACCAACAGGCGACCTTTGCATCGGGCTGTACCAAAAAGTCCGTTCGATAGAGATAAAGTCCTGCCTCCCAAGTGGCCCGGACGGATTCCAAGCTGATATGATCCGGGATACGGCGGAGCATAGTCTGCATTCCCTGCTCCGTCTGCCCCATAAAGCGCAGCGCCCATGCAGGCATGTACTTTTCGTGTGCCGTTCGATATTGCTTTTGCGGCATGACCTTCAAAATCAGTCGATTCAGCACTCCGAAATCCAGATACTCCGGCCCGCTGAGGATCATCCGATCGATCTGAACGGTTGGGGAAGCCTTCAGAAAAACAGCCGGTCCGCAGCCCAGCGACTCTGCAAAAAGCAGATCCAGCCGTCCGTCAAGCTCTTTCTCAATATAACCGGCCAACTTGTCCGCCTGATTCTGGGCGGTCGTGTAGGTTGTTTTGCCTGTTCCGTCAAAGCCATCGAAGCTGACGGCATACACGCAGAATTTCCTTTCCAGCAGCGGGATCAGATCCTCAAACTGCCGCCAGCACATAAGATTTCCGTGCAGCAGCATCATGGTCTTTCCCTCTATATTGCCGAATCGTTTGATCTCCATGCCAATATGCCTCCCCGCTATTATCTGACCTTCATGCAAAAATCGCAGCGGTCATTTCCACGCCCCAGCGTCATGGTTCTCTCCCAGATCAGCTTCGGATGCAGCCCGGTATAGCTGATGTCGTCGCTGTCGCAAAAGCAGCGGCACAGCTCCGGGCAGCCGTATTCTGTGCAGGTGTCGTGATAGGGACACTCCATCATATCCACACGCCAGACGCCGTTGCCGGTCTGCAGTTCTTTTGGGGCAAAGCCCGCCGCCGGGCCGAAAACACTCCGGGTGGATTTGACGAAAACGCCGGGAACAAGGCGGTAAAGCCCCGGTATGTGCAGCAGGGCGGCAAGCTGTTTGTGGCTCGTTCTCGCCAGCCGCTCCACATAGCCGTGAACGGTTTGCAGTGCCTCCTCTTTCGGCATGACCCGCTGCAAGGTCTCGTAGGCCGCAATGCCCGGTAAGATTTGCCGCTTGAGGTGGTATTGCTTTTCCTTGCTTGCATCTGCATTTTCAGCCAGCAGCGCACTCAGGCGCATATCGAAAGCGGTGTTCAGTTCCTTTGCCTGCGCGGGAAAGCGCAGTGCCACAGTCTCCCGGAAATCACGGGAAAGATAGGTTTCCTTCCTCTTCATCGTCCGTTACCCCTTCTTTTTGTACCCGCAGTCGCAGTAGGGTCCGCCGGAGGCAAGGGTGTACTGCCGCACAAAATTTGTCACACCGCCTGCTTCGCTCATGGTGTAGTCCAGATGGCACAGGGCAGGGGTCAGGTCGTACAGCCCCAGCTCCTTCATCAGCACACAGATGCCGCATTTGGTGAAGCGTCCCTCGTAGCCGCTGCCGTCGGGATATTCGTAAAACTCCATGTTCCACGAATATGGGTTGCGGTCGGCGGCTTTCAAGGTGGCGGTCGCCTTCATGCCGGAAATATCTTTGGGGGTAAACTTGCTTTTTCCGCTCTTGCGGCAGAACCACTGCATGGGCTTTGTCATCATGGACTTTGCGTAGTAATCCGTCAGCCTGTCCACCTCCGGACGTTGCGGCATGGAGAGGATGAACGCGCCGAGCATTGCGCAGTTGACGATGTTCATCTTGAAGCGGTCCGCTTTTTCAAACTCCGGCAGCCTGCGGATGATCTGCCGGTATTGCGACTTTGCCTTTTTCGTGATGGCTCTTGCGGTGGCTGCATCATAGCCCAGCACAGCGGTCAGCTGCTTTTGAAAGGAGCCAGCAAACAGCACCCACATTCCAAAAGGCATTCCGGCATACTTCATTGCAGATACCTCCCAGCTTCCGCTTCCAGTGCCTGCCACACCGGGTAGGCTGCGCCGTTCGCATCGAAAAACTTTTTGAGATCCCGGTTCAGTGCGTTCATTTCGTCGATGGCGTTCATGGCGTGGTCGGAGGCGCAGAGTTTCCCCAGCGAAGTGGCACACATCAGCTTGAAAAAGCGCAGGCAGGTCTTGCGGTACTTTTCCCCTTCAAAATCCGCATCCTCCTTGGGCAGAATGGCGTGCCCGGCATTTCTGATGGCGCGGTATCCCTCGATGTTTGCATCCAGCAGACGGTTCAGGTATGCAGTATCTCCCCTGAGCTTTTTCAGGTCGCCGTCTGTCTTATAGCAAGCAAAAGCCGCAGGCATCACAAACGCGGCATGGCAGAGCAGATAGTCCTCCATGTTCGGCTCGTAAACAACCTTATATTTCGTGCCATAGAAGATGCGCCCGATCAACTGTTTATTGGAGGTTGCATCCGGCAGCTGTCCGATGGTGATCTTTTTCAGGTCGATGGAGACCACCCGGTCAGCCTCCCGATGCCCGGCAGAAAGCGCAAAGGAAAACAGGACGTTCTTTTCCGGCAGTGCCGCCGCCAGCGCCCTCGCCTGCACATTGTTCCCCACAAAAACGACGTTCTTCGTCCGGTTCGCCCGCAGCGTGTCCAGAACGGAATCCAGCTGTGTATAGCGCAGGACCACAAAGATCACATCTTACATTGCATCCGGTGCAAGTTCCGTCACCACCGGAATGCGGCTGACCGAAGTGCGGAGCGAAAATTTGTCCTTGATCCGCAGGCCGTTCTGCTTGATCTCCGCAGCCCAGTTTCCCCGCGCCAGCAGAGTGACATCCTTTCCGGCGCGCAGCAGATTTCTTGCTAAATTGCACCCCAGAACGCCTGCACCATATACCAGAATTTTCATAGCTTGCCTCCAAATCCGATCCTCACGATCTGCATTTTCATCCCGTTGTCCCCGACCTTGGCGAGAAACCGGAAAAAGCCGCTGACGGAAGGGTCTTTCCGATTACTGTACTGTCATCATTGCCGCCAGCACCGCCGATATGACTGCCATGCCCACCGTGCCGAACAGCCACTTTTTCTGCTTGTCTTTTGCGGTGATGTACGGCTTCAGATCTTCTGTTCCGGGGATCGTCCATGCGTTCGTGTGCCCCACCCAATAGCCGTCAACCAACAGGCGGTCCATGAGATTCATAACGGACAAGATAACGAGTAACTGCCAGAAGCCCGCCGCAAAGCTGCGCGCACCGTTTATCCCATAGACACAGACCAGCACATAGCTGATATAGCCGGGGACGCAGACGGCTTTAAAAAGTAGAGAATTGCGCTTGATTTTCTCGTGTGTTGTAAGTCCCAGTTTCACGCACCGCTGCTGCACCGCCGGGCTGTAAAGATGCACCATCCCAACAGCCCCCTTACGGATGCCCGCAGCGCAGATCAGAACCAGCAGAACTCCCAACCCAAGACCTTCCAGAATCACCTGTAAGAGCATTCCCTGTTCCTCCTGTATCCGTTTTCATCCCGGTATTCTGGATGCTCCTTTAAGTACGGATCCTTGTCGCCGCAGATGGTATAGTCGCATCGGCAGCCGTCCACGCAGGTGGTCGTCCGCACGAGCTTGGCATGGAGCAGTTCCATGGACGCATAGTCCACATTGCACAGGGCGGGCATAATGTCCGCAAATCCGAACCGCTTGGCAAATTCCGCCGCCGGACACGCCGTAAATTCATAATAGATGGGCTTGCTGTTTTCGTAAGGCGTAACATCCATCTCGTAATCATGCCATGTGTCACAGTGCTTTTGGGCGGTGCTGAATGCCCGATACATCAGCTTTTTCCAGAATGGCTTGTTGATGTCAACGAATCGCAGCTTCCGGAAGGACGGCAGGATCAGATTTTCTTCTATCTCTTCCATTTCGCGGAATGTGACCACATCCCGGCACACATCGTAAAAGCACATGATGGCGATGCAGTCGTAGGTGCCGCCTACGCCGTTGTGAAAATTCTTTTTACCGCCGAGGTCGGTGCGCCACTTGGAAAGAAGCTCTGCGTATCTCAGCTGCACCTGCCCCCAGACAGCCTCGCGCTCCACCTCCGGATAGTGCAGAGTGATTTTCGCCAGAATTTCCTTTTTGCAGGGTTTGGAATATAGCACATGGCAGCTACGGTCAATTTGTAATTCGCTGTCCTTCATCTTCCCACGCCTTTCAGAAAGCCGCTCTTTGCATTTTCTTCGGTGTCGTCCGATTCGTCGTAGGCATCATAGGGTGCCGATGGGTCGTGTACTCGTTTTTTGAATGGTGAACAGTGCTTGCCTTTGTGGGCAAACGCAAAGGCAAAATTGTCCGTCCATCCCGTGTGACCGGTGATGAAATATGGATGCAGCCCACGTGCGCGCAGTTTCCGCTCCAGCTCCGCCAGTGACTGCACAGCCAGCTTATTGTCCTCCGCCAGCGAGGAAATGAAGCTGTAGCCGCCGTCCGCGCCAAACCACAGCGTGTCGCCGGTAAAAAGGTACTTATCGTCAATGAGGTAGACCATATGTCCCCATGTATGACCGGGAACCAGAAAACACTCGATTCTGACGCCGTCAATGTCAAGTACCTGCCCATCGTGCAGCAGTACCTTTTCGTTGTTGATCGTGACCTGCGGCAATTTATAGAGATGATAGATGACTTTTCGCCGCACCTCGCCGGTGAGATACCGGTTCTCGATCTCGCCGATGTACAGATTCGCATTCCGGAACAGCCCCGGACTGTCTGCTTCCACCGCACCCACATGGTCGGTGTCCTGATGGGTGATGAGGATATGGTGTATCGACTTCGGATCAATCCCAAGCCAGCCCATTTTTTCGGCAAGGCGGTCGTAGTTATATCCCGCATCGACCATAATGGTCGTATCGCCTTTGCGGTAGAAGAAGATGTTCGCCACCCATTCGCGTACGCAGGCAACATTCTCGTCGATCCAGCCGGTGTTCAAAGGCTTGAAGATTTCCTTGCCCCGGTACATCCAGCTCATTGCTTTTCTTTGAAATTCCGTTGCTTTTTTCGACATGATTACACCTCATTTCTGTGCTGTGATGCACAGCCAGCCCTTTTTATTTTTGTGGTTCTGGATCTTACAAAATCCTGCTTGCTCCAGATACGTTTTACCGTTCACAATGCAATGCTTTTTACCAGATGCGCCCACTGCACCGGATGACAGGCCAGCAATTCCTCGTGCTGCAAGTTCTGCTCATGGAGAACAGGATGTGCAAAATGCTGCTGATACCGGACACGGTATTTTTTGCCCATCTTCAGGGCGTAAAAGATATGGATCTCGGTACCGGGCACATGGATCTTATCCGGCAGCGGAGTGATAAGATCGGAGTAGAACTGATTTTTACAGCTCTGCATGGTCACATAAGGGCGGGCATCGCCAAACATTTTCAGAAAGGCTTTGACATAATCCCCCGGCTCTTTAGCACACTTGTCCAGACGTTCTTGGAGAAATTTCGCCTTAATCTTTCCGTCCCGCACCACAGGGTAGATCAATGGCAGCAGAAAATCAGTCTGCAATCTTGCCGCCAGCGGCGATGCCTGATCCAGATCGGAGCTGCCCAGAATGCCACAGTCCATGTGGATGTTCTGCCGTGCCGCCAGCAGCCCCACAAACGAGCCGCCCAGAGAGCAGCCGTAGGCCGCCCGGATGTGACCGCCGCAGTGGGTCTTGAGGTAGGCCTCGATCTTTTCGGTCTCCTCCAGCATGGTGGGAAATTCGGTCTGTTCAGTCTCATCAAAGCCATCGTAGCTGACGCACAGCACCCGGAAGCTGTCAGCCAGAAGCGGGATCACGGCACCGAAATTGCTTTTCCAATGGCAACAGGTGCCCGGCAGCAGCAACAGCACCGGGGCATCCTCTGCACCAAAATAGTAGATCTTCATCCTGATACGCTCCTTCTCTATTTATTTTCCACCTGTAAATAGAAGAGATATATTTCTTCGTATAGGGCAGAGTTTAGAGTTAGGTGGAACTAACTTTTGGTCTTATAAAAAGCCGCTTCTCAGCGGTCCTTCTGCCAAAATAATACGCCCTGCCGTCTCCTCTGTCAAGGAGTTTAGCCATTTTCGGAGATTTTGAAAAAGATTTCGTTATTGGAGCCTCCCCTGCGGCATAGAGGAAGCAAAACGTTTCCCGCATCGAAAAAAATTCGCCCCTGTAAACTTGTCTGTCTCTGCTTGACAACGCCCGGTGGGAGTGCTATTTTTACTTCGTGAATTTGTTTTGCCTAACCATCTGAGGGGTTTTTTCCCTGCATTTTTTTGCATCGATTGTTAGACAATGGTCAAAAATGCAACATCCTGTTGCTGCCGGCAATAGAAAGATCTACCGCAGACAGAAAATGGGGTTTGTTCTGATTCACATAGCGTATTTTTTCCCAAAGCTACAAGATGTGTCATACTTTTCTTGCTTCACTTCAATAAATTTTTCAAAACCCTCTTGACGCATTTTACATGCCGTGGTATTTTTCTTGTAAATCCCATTGATTTTGTGGATTGGTTCAAATTCATCCACAAGATGTGGTCGTGTTCATTTTGAACACAGCCACAGAAAGTGGTTGGTTATCACCGTGAGACCCACCACTTCCGTGAGGAAAAGTCCACGAAGAATTTACCGCCCCGCAACACACCCGATTCATTTTGCCGCCGATTCCCCCGACAAAATCCATCGCTGCGCTGCGTGGGCGGTATTTTTCTTTTTCACAAATAAAATCTTATGTGGTTGTACAATTCTCCGAAATTCTCTTTCGGTTGTTGGCAGCACAGCCTCAAAGCGTTATTTTTGTGCTTGAAAGAAGCAGAACGTAGTGTCCGCACTGCGCCCAGCTTTCTTCATACTGTACCTTGAATCCTTCATAAGCCGTCCGAACGTGATACCGTGCCATGACCTCACACTTTCCGTGAGCGAGCCGGACAACGCCGCTGCATAAACAGGGGCAGGAACTTCGTTCGGGTCAAACGGCGATCCCATCACATGAGCAGAGCCCCGCTACTTATTTTTTGCGTCTTAACAATTCGGAAACAATTACCCAGAAACGGTTTTGAGCGCAGCGGTAGAGGGCAAGAACCGTCCTGTGGCCACAAATTTTCAATTCTTGAAAATCTTGTGTTCCACCGGGACTTCACTTCTGCAATGCGTCTGCATTTCCGAAGTGATCTTGTTGGGGCGTGCCTGCCCCAAACCCTGCTCATATTCGCACCTTGCGGTGCGAAAGAACGGCGTGTCGTGCTTACATAACTTCACCGAGGAGTTATCGAACAGACAGGAGGTTCAATGAACAAAACGAATGTCAAAGCGAATCCCAGCACGACCCACCGCCACGACACGCCGAACAACAAAACGCACATCATCAAGTTCCGAGTGACGGAAACTGAAAAGATGGAACTCCAATGCACAGCAAAACTCCTTCATCTCTCCCTGTCCACCCTCATCCGCCGTGCGCTGCACAGTGCGAAGATCGAGCGCACTGTTGTCGTTACCGGCGGCGGAGAAGAAACCCTGACTGCCGTTTCCACCCTGCTTGCCCAGTGCAGCAGGGTGGGCGGAAATTTGAACCAACTCGCACGACACTTCAACTCCGGCGGCGCAGACACTGAACAGCTGCGGGCGAAACTCCTTGAAGAACTTGCAGACCTGACCGCATTTCGGCTGCACGCCGAGAAAGTTCTGGGTGAACTGTATGGCAACGCTCAAGCATATCGCCTCTAAGAACTCGGACTACACCGCCATTGAAGCGTACCTGATCTACCAACACGATGAGTTCACCGGAAAGCAGCTTCTGGATGAACAGGGCAAGCCGAAGCTGCGGGAATCCTACCTGCTCGACACCCTTGAGTGCGGTGATTTCTCATTTGCAACGGCCTGTCTGCTGGCAAACCGCAAGTATGGCAAGAACACCCAGCATGGTGATATTAAAAGCCACCAGTATATCATCAGCTTTGACCCAAGAGATGCAGCCGACAACGGCTTGACCATGGAAAAGGCACAGGCACTTGGCCTGAAATTCTGCGAAGAAAACTTCCCCGGTCATCCCGCCATCGTCTGCACTCACCCCGATGGGCACAACCATTCGGGAAATATCCATGTCCACATCGTAATCGGCAGCATCCGAACACGAGAGGTGGAACGCAAGCCCTA